>JBILRD010000247.1:0-4162 GCA_044372845.1 Saprospira sp.
GTGCCTTGACAGGAGTTGATTCCTCTGATTATTCCTTTACTATTGCCATAACAGAGGATGAGGTTTATAATAATCGCGCTTTTCCGATGAAGGCCGTACTTCGAAAATTTTTACCAGATGCTACCGGTTATTCCTACCAGCAGGGATTTATTGCCGGACAGAGTTTCAACCATAGCGCTTCCTATCTTTATCCTTTTGGCAATATCAATCCCTTGAATCTTCAGGCGGTTGTTTATCTGCAAAACAATGCCAATAAGGATGTTTTACAAGTAGCAACCACCAGAGATCTTTCTATTTACAATCCTATTGGAACCGAACCAATCGAGGAAAATGATCCCGTAGTTAAGGATATACAAGGGATGAATGTATTCCCCAATCCTGCCAGTTCTGTATTTTTTGTCAGCTTCGAGCAGGAACTGAGGGAGAATTATCAGTGGAATTTGGTGGATCTTTTAGGGCGGGTGCTTTCCTCAGGAAAGGCTACAGAAGGAACCAAACTGATAGAACTTCATGCTCAACATCTAAGCGAAGGAACCTATTTCTTTACCATTCAAAATCAAAAGGTTTATGCTCAGCGAAAAGTGGTGATTAGACATAGACCATAATGCAAATGGACAAATTATAAATTTAAAAGTATATTTGCAATCTACTTATTTTAATGTAATTGAATTGTTATATGAGATTCGACCTTTCAAAATTTCTATCAATACTTAGTTTGTGGATACTCATTGGAACCATCAGCTTTGCTCAAAGTATCGCACCACAATCGGTCAATACTGCAGGAGCAAAAATGACACAATCCAATGGTTCTCTCAGTTTTACAGTAGGAGAGTTGGTCGTTTTACAACAATACGATGCCAATGGAAATAGCCTCGGAGGGGGATTCACCAATGCTGCAACTGTTTCTACGGCAATCCTGGCAGTAGAGGAACATAGTTCAGAAATTTTACAGGTTGATGTTTTTCCGAATCCCACAAGCGATTTGGTGCAAATTCGAATCAAAGAATCAAAATTGGAGAACTTGAAAATCAGTATGACAGATATCAGTGGCAAAGAAATTTTTCAGGGAAGCTACAGATTGATGCAGCAGATTATTGGTATCAATACAGCTACCTATCCTTCAGGAACTTATTTTCTCACTTTGAAGGATTTTCAGGGCAATGTTTTGGGAACTTATAAGGTTGTTAAGCAGTAAGATAATTATTTCGCTTTCGAATAATAATAATCTGATTATTACTAAATCATATTCTTAAGCCAAGTACCAAGATCACACTGCTCAGTGAGCGGTCTTTTTTGTTTTTTTTCAAAATAACCCTGTTCAATACCATCTCCCCAATACTGTTAAAATCACTAAAATAAGGCTGATTATAAACCATTCTCTTAGAGAAATTCTAAATAAGTATTAGCTTTGCAGGTTAATAAACCAAAGTTTACTTCAAGTTTTTTTGATATTAAATTGCCAAAATTGAAAATGACATTAACTGTTTCGCCTGTTCAAATTGAAGAGTCAAAAGAGCGCCTTTACAAGGCAGTAGAAAATAGAATTTTAGTAATTGACGGTGCCATGGGTACCATGTTGCAACGATACAAATTAGGAGAAAAGGAGTATAGAGGAGAACGTTTTGCAGACTTTCACCGCGACTTAAAAGGTAATAATGACCTACTTTGTATCACACAGCCACAATATGTCGAAGAAGTACACAAAGCTTATCTCGAGGCCGGTGCTGATATTATTGAAACCAATTCATTTAATGCCACCACAATCTCTCAGGAAGATTATGATATGGCATTTCTGGTTTATGAGTTAAATTTTGCTTCTGCGCAATGTGCTCGTAAAGCTGCAGACTATTATAATCAGCTGAATCCCGAGAAACCTCGCTTTGTTGCCGGTGCTATGGGACCAACCAATAAAACTGCTTCCCTTTCTCCGGATGTAAATCAGCCAGGTTATCGTGCTATTAGTTTTGACCAGCTGGAACAAGCCTACTATGAGCAAGCCAAAGCACTTGCTGAAGGCGGTGTAGATTTGTTCCTGGTGGAAACGGTTTTTGATACCCTAAACTGTAAGGCTGCCCTTTTTGCTATCGACAGATATTGCGAAGAAGTTGGTGTCAGCTATCCGATCATGGTTTCTGGTACCATCACTGATGCCAGTGGTCGTACCTTGTCAGGTCAAACCGTCGAAGCTTTCTGGATTTCCATCAGCCATGCAAAATTGTTCAGCGTAGGATTGAACTGTGCTTTGGGTGCCGAAGAGATGCGACCTTATATCGAGGCATTATCCAATATTTCAGACTGTTACATCAGTGCTTACCCCAACGCAGGTCTTCCCAACGAAATGGGTGAATACGATCAGACAGCCTACGAAATGGGTATATTGATTAAAGATTTTGCCGAAAGCGGTTTTGTAAATATCGTCGGTGGTTGTTGTGGAACAACACCCGATCATATTGGTAGAATGGCTGAAGTCGTTCAGGGTCTGCCAGTCAGAAAGAAAAAAGAAACTTCAAAATTATCGATGTACAGTGGATTGGAGCCGCTCATCGTTCGCGAAAATTTCAATTTTATCAATGTTGGGGAGCGTACCAATGTAACTGGTTCCAAAATGTTTGCCCGTCTTATTAAAAACGGAAATTACGAAGAAGCCCTCGCCGTCGCCAGACAACAGGTAGAAGGTGGAGCGCAAGTGATTGACGTGAATATGGATGAGGGGATGTTGGATTCTGTCGCTGCCATGACCTTGTTTTTAAATTTGATAGCCTCCGAACCGGATATTTCAAAATTACCCATCATGATCGACTCCTCGAAATGGTCAGTCATCGAAGCAGGTTTAAAATGTGTTCAAGGCAAGGCCATCGTCAACTCTATCTCCATGAAAGAAGGAGAGGAGGAGTTTATCAGACAGGCAAAACTGGTCAGAAGATATGGAGCATCAACAGTAGTCATGGCTTTTGATGAACAAGGACAGGCAGATACCATCGAACGAAAAGTTGAAATTTGCAAAAGAGCTTATAAAATTCTAACAGAACAGGTCGGATTCCCCCCTCAGGATATCATTTTCGATCCAAATATTTTTGCGATTGGAACCGGTATTGAGGAACATAATGAATATGGAATCAATTTCATAGAAGCTACTCGCCAGATCAAAGAGGCGATGCCATTGGTCAAAATAAGCGGTGGCGTCAGTAATCTCTCCTTCTCTTTCCGCGGAAATGATGTAATTAGAGAAGCGATGCACTCCGTATTCCTTTTTCATGCCATCAAAGCTGGAATGGATATGGGAATTGTCAATGCAGGAATGATCGAGGTCTATGAAAATATTCCAAAAGAATTGCTGGAACTCTGTGAAGATTTGATTTTTAACCGAAGAGATGATGCTACTGAAAGATTGACTGAATATGCCGAAAGAGTAAAAGGCGATGCCGGAAAAAAACGCGAAGTAGATTTAAGTTGGAGAGATAGCAGTGTAGAAGATCGTTTGGCTCATGCCTTAATCAAAGGTCTTGGAGAATTTGTTGTAGAGGACACTGAAGAAGCCCGTCAAAAATATCCTCGTCCGCTGGAAGTCATCGAAGGTCCTTTGATGGCAGGTATGAATGTCGTGGGCGATTTGTTTGGAGCCGGAAAAATGTTTTTACCTCAGGTGGTAAAATCGGCCAGAGTTATGAAACAGGCAGTCGCTTATCTGACGCCTTATATTGAAGCGGAAAAAGAGGGGGCAGCAGCTTCAACAAAAGGTAAAATCCTTCTGGCCACGGTAAAAGGGGATGTTCATGATATTGGAAAAAATATCGTTGGCGTTGTTTTAGCTTGTAATAATTTTGATATCATCGACCTTGGTGTGATGGTTTCCTGTGACAAGATTCTAAAAGCAGCCCAGGAACACAATGTTGATATTATTGGTCTTAGTGGACTAATAACACCTTCGTTGGATGAAATGGTTTATGTGGCCAAGGAGATGAAACGTCTAGGTTTTAAAATTCCATTGTTAATCGGTGGAGCAACCACTTCCAAAACGCATACTGCTGTAAAAATTGCTCCGCAATATGACGGTTTATCCTTGCATGTTCTGGATGCGTCACGTGCAGTAACTGTTGCTGGTTCTTTGTTGACGGAGAATATGGAGGAGCGTCAGAATTATCTAAATCAAATCTTGGAGGAT
>JBILRD010000009.1:0-15382 GCA_044372845.1 Saprospira sp.
TGAATTTTTTTCATTTCAATTTCAGCACTTTCTTTGATGAGTTGTACCTCTGCACTGAATTGCTGTTTAGCAGCTTCAAATTTTGACTTAGCCTCATTTATTTCTGTAGCAGCTCTTTGTCGGGCTTCTGCAACTTTTTGAGCTTCTTCTGCTTGTATTCTAGTTATTTCAGCATCGGCTTTTTGTCTCACCTGCATCAATTCAATTCTTGCTTTTTCAGCAATATCCGAGGCGTTTTTTTGAGCGTCCTGATATGCCTGAGTAATTATTTGTCTTGATTTAGTAATTTCCTCATTGGCTTTTTTTCTGGTTTCAGCAACTTCTGAGGCTATAGTTGCCTGTTCTCTTGCTGCATTTTCTTTCACAGTGGTTAACTCAATTTGAGCTTTCTCCTTGAACTTATCAATTTTATTTCTTTCGATTGTTATTTCCTCTCTTAGTTTTTCCTTGTATCCTTGAAGCTCTTTGAGCAATTGAGCTGCTTCAGCATCTGTCAAATTATCACAGGGTGTTTTCTTTACAGTAGAGGCAGTGGAATTATTTGGCTGGGTAGTATTTGCGGGTGTTGTAGTGCTTGTAGAGGTAGTTTGGGCGGTTGTTTTGGGAGTAACTGCTGGTGTAGGGGCAGCTTTAATTTTTGTTGGGTCGATTTCTTTGAGAACGCAGTTGAAAATATTTCTTAAGTCAATTTGACGATAAATTGCTCTTGCGTGCATTGTATTGGTTGTCATATTGATTATTCTAAAAGACTTTAAGTTTTTAGAAGCTAACCATGCCAACATATCAACATCAATAAATACATAATTCACATGCCCGGATTTATTGCCTACCTTGGCTACCTCTGTCTGCTGACCAAAGCTTAAAACTTTTCGCTCTTCATCTTCAGCTACCAACATTATTTTATAAATTTCATTGTCGAGGTCATGAGAATTGTCTGTAGTGAAAAACTTTAGAGATATAGATTGATTTTGAACTATTACGGAAACTTCATATTCAAAATCAGTATGAGAATGTAGTGTTTGAGCTCTAGTTTCAATACTTGAACTTCCGCCCATTTTAATGTTTTTAGTAAAAACACCTATACAGTCATTTTGGGCGTAAACTTTATTAAAAAGTGTAAAACAAAACAATAAAATAAAATATATGATCCTTTTCATGGGTAGTTATTCATGATAAACGACGAGAATGTCGAATATAGGTTTTAGTAATTTTACAAATTACAATATTATTTTTGAACGATAAAATATTAGTCAAAAAAATATATTGTGAGGGTTGTTATTTTTAATTATAGTCAAATTAAAATTTTGAGATTAGTGCATTCTGCCACCACTGGGCGATAAGTTTTTAAGGATATCTGCCTCAAATTTTAAGCAGTCCAGCCATCTTTTTCTAGCAGTTTCATCATCAGTATATTCTGCTGCCAATTCAAGAAATAACTTGTAGTGACCGGCTTCGGCAATCATAAAATGCTGGTAAAAATTTTTAAGATTATCGTCGCTGATGTAAAGTGATAACAGTCTGAAACGTTCACAACTTCTGGCTTCTATCATGGCACAAACGATAAGGCGATCCAAGAGTAAATTCTTGGGTGATACACCTTTTCTAATAAATGCCTGCAGTAGGTTTACATATTCATCTTTTCTTTGTGTACCAAGTTTTAAGTTTCTCTTTTTTAATTCTTTGAGTACAGATCTGAAATGCCCCCACTCCTCGGTTACTATGGGTGATAAATCCTCCACGAGTCTTTCCAGCTCAGAATATTTTTGAATAAGGGAGATGCAACTGACAGCTGCTTTTTGCTCACAGTAGGCATGATCCGTCAAAATTTCTTCCAGGCTCATTTCTGCCATATTGACCCATCTTGGATCTGTTGGTAATTCTAAACCCAAAACTCTTTTGTTGTCAAATTCCATAGAAATACTTTTTAATAAAAAGCAACGATAATTTTAAACTAGATGCAAAAAGCAAAATAAAGGTTGTGTTTAAAGGCAATTTTTGTAAAAGTTCCAAATTTTTATCGTCTGTTTGGCTTCTTTGACATCATGTGCTCTGATTATTTTTGCACCGTTTTCCAATGCTAATGTATGAGCAACTGTTGTGCCATTCAGAGCATCTTCAGCGCTAATTTTTAACAAATTGTAAATCATAGATTTTCTGGACATTCCAACAAGAATGGGATAGGAGAGTAGTTCAAAATTTCTTAATGAAGCCAGTAGTTCATAATTGTGAGTCAATGTTTTGCCAAAACCAAAACCAGGATCAAGAATAATATCTTTTATGCCATAATTTTTTAGAAGTCCAATTTTTTGGATAAAGTAGTCTAAAATTTCCAATGTAATGTCCTTATACATAGGGTTTTCCTGCATAGTTTTTGGCTTTTCTTTGATATGCATCAAAATATAAGGCATTTGCAATTTGGCAACCATTTCCAGCAAGTTTGAATCAAATGAACCCCCAGATATATCGTTAGCAATATCAGCACCTTTATCAAATGCTCTTTCCAATACGGCGGCTCTCCATGTATCTACGCTAATGATTGTATCAGGAAATCTTTTTTTAATCTGATAGATTGGCTCAATAACTCTGGTGATTTCTTCTTCCTCTGTTATAAAATCAGCTCCTGGTCTGGAAGACATTCCTCCAACGTCTAAAATTTCAGCACCATCTTCCAGCATTTTTTCGACATGAAAAAGATAGTTCTCAGCTTTCCAAACCCCACCATCGTAAAAGGAATCTGGCGTAAGATTTAATATTCCCATCACCTTGGGATTGTCAAAATTGATCAGCCGTCCAGAGCAATTGATTGAAAAGTTCAATTTATAACTTTTAAAGATTTCTAAATTATTTTGATTTTAAATCATTGAGCAAGGTCCATCTGTCTTTGCTGAGCATAGCTGCGTAAGTGTTAGCGTTTTCACCCATAACTACTCCCGCCTCGTCTAATAGTGCTTTTATACTGTTATGTGCTTCGACTGTTTTACCTTGAAGCAGAAGTGAAAATGATTTGGCAGACCAATTGTCATAGTAATATAAAATGTCATCAGGATTAGCATATTTTTTACCCAAGGACAGGCGCTTGTTTAGAATGGAAATGCTTTTTTCATAATATGGAAGAGCATTGATGGAATCTCCCATAAGATCAGTAAAAACACCAAGTGCCTGCCAACCTTCAGCCATTTGAGGTTCAATTTTAAGTCTTCTCTTCATTAGTTCCAAAGCCTTCAAACTATCACCTTTTTCGAGGTAAAGAGCAGATAGATTTGATATGGCTAAAGTGTATTTAGGATCTATTTCAAGGGCTTCATTCAATAGGTTTAAAGCAATTTCCAGCATTTTTGATCTGGAAGGATCGTCAAGCGTCGGATCTTGTAAAGCCTGTACCTGCAAAGCAGCTGCAGAATCGTTTAATTGCCTTGCTTTGTCATTTTTGGGTAGATATTCAGGTTCAGGCAACCAACCCTGTTTGTTTTTGTCGAGATTATGCTTGTGATTATCGTTTTTACAGGAGCTCATCATACTAAAGATGATTGTCAGGGGCAATATCAAAGTATAGAAAATATATTGATTTCTCATTTCAATTTGTTTAAATAAATCGAGTTAAAAATAGGCTAAATAACCCATAATGAATGTTTGATTAGTAATAATTTAACAAATAAATTCTCTATTTAAATCGAACATACTCAAGTTTTATCTATATTGATTTTTTATATTACTTTCTATTAGAAGTTTTTATTTCGAGATTTACCATTGTAATTAAAACTTAGAAAACATGCCTGGTATAAGAAATAGTGATTCCTTGGAAACAGAACTGATGAGTTTACGTGAAGACAGTTCTTCAGGTTCAAATTCTGTTTTTCAACAAGATAGACGACCAGAGGCTGAAGCAGCAATTAAATTACAAAATGAACTAAGAACAAGTGCTTTTGATTCACTGACTATGCAGGGTCAGCGTGAAAGTGTTCTTGAAGTAGTAGAGGAAGAAAAACCTCTTGAAATTTTGGCTGAGAATCTAAGTCAAGAAAATTTTGTAGCTGCCTTATCCGACGATGATCTTTTAAAAATTTTAAAATCAGATTTTAATTCAAACTGGTTTTACGCTAAGGATGTTTTGACAATGGACAGTTGGCCGGATTATATTTCTAAGCCAGATCATAGTGCCAGTATAGCTTTGATGCAAGCACTTGTAAACATGAGGGGGAGAAAATGGTCGGAATTTGCAGCTTTTGCTCTTCCTAAAATTGATGATGCTGTAGACGAAAAGAAAGATCAGATCTCAGGATTGGAAAATGCTGATAGTCAGGATAATAATTTAAAGATTGGGGATGCTTTAGGGTCGGATTCTGTCACCTCGGATGTAGATTTATCTTTGAAAGGTGAGAATACAGAAATTGGTGTAGCGATGATTAACAGCGAGTATAAAAATTTCTTTGCTGTTGATTGTGAACCTGGAACCCTATTCGACATCAATGTTTATTCTTCAGATTGGATGTTTGGTGCTGTTCAAAGTGCATCCTCTATTTCTGGAGTTGTCAATTATATACCGAAAGAGGAGGAAATCATTTCAGCCGAAGGGATGCTCAAGAAAGATAATCAGAATGAGGTTTGGTCTTTGGTTAAAATTAGAAGAAATATGGAGGATCCAGCTGATTGGGCAGATTATAAGGGTGAAATATTAAGTCAGATCAGCTCTCCTGTAGAAATGAAAGCAACATTGAAAAGATTTTCAGCTGCAGACAGAGAATATGCCGCTTTTGAAAAATCGGTTGAACTATTATTAGAAGAGATGTATGGTGCAACTGTTCACGAGATGAATCATTATGAATTAGATGCTGCCAGAATGTCGGCTTCTAATCGTCTTTATGAAGAAAAAATCCTAAGAGTCAAAGAACTGCGCATAGAGATTGGTCAACTGAAAAAAGCTAAGGTTGATGCTGCTGAAATTGAAAGCAGAGTAATAGAATTACATAATGAAATCGCCAGAGGATTGACCTATGCCAATGAGGTCTATGCTACTCAAGGTGCAGTTATTCATACCGTTTTAGGAAAACAAGGCGCCAAGAAAAAATTAGAAAAAATAAGATCCGGAGAGGATAAAATTGACGGATCTTTAGTGCCTTCTTACGGAGATAAGTCTGATATCAATGCTGTTCAGTATGAGCTTCGAGCTGAGCTTTACTTTCAATCTGTCAATGAAAATATTGGTGATACCTTGCATTCTTTGAATCATTATTCAAAAGAGCCTCAATATGCGGTGTATCGTGCAGGCAAATATTTGGACAGATTGTGTGAGGCAGCAACGTTATTAGTAGGAGAAGATTTGGCTAAAAGATTGAGTGGTTATAAAGCTTTGAAAGAAATTGGAGATAGTTCTGTTAAAGAGAAGGGTAAAGAGGCTGGCAAAGATCCTATGGCTGTAAAATCTAAAAAATCATTCTTTTCAAAATTTGACAAAAAAACCGATCTGAATGGAGTTAAAAAAATGACCCTGGCTTTTGGAAAATCAGTCAGCGTTCAACATAAAAATAGAATAAAGGAATAATTTATAATTTCAATCATAATATAAATATGGATTGGCTTAGCTTGATAAAAACAGACATTGATAAGTTTAATGCTTTAATGGAAATGTCCAAAGATAACAACAGAACGGCTCTTAAGGGGTTGAATTTAAATGGACTGGACTTGACAAATGCACAAATTAAAGGACTTGATTTGAGCTTTGCCAGTCTAAAAAATTCAAAAATAAATGGGTATCAACTATCAACTTGTCGATTAGAGGCTGTTGATTTGAAAGATATCGAAATAGAAGATGATTATTGGAGAACGGTTTTAGATCAGATAGAATTGATTTGGAAAGGTAAGGAAGTTTGGAATGAGTTTAAAAATCATCATCGGCCATCCCTTATGAATGGCACCGTTTTTAGCGAAAAAGAGTTTGATGGATATGATTTGTCCAATGTTGCCTTTGTATCATCTGATTTTAATCATGCCAGGTTTTTTGATTCTAACTTGAAAGATAGTACATTCAGAGCTTCGAATTTGGCTTATGCAACATTTGAAAATATGATTTGCCTGTTAACTAACTTTGAAGATGCTGATTTGAGTTTTTCTTCTTTTAAAAATTCAAAGCTCGGATATTTAAAAATGATTGGTGCTAATCTTTCAAACGCTATTTTTGAAAATGTTCAATTTGAAGATTGTATAATGGATGATGTATTGTCCAAGAATGCTGTTTTTAAAAATTGTAGTTTTATCAAAACTAATTTCTTTGATGCAGATTTTGAAGGTTCGAAATTTGATTCCTGTACCTTTGAAGAATCAGAGTTAAAGTACGCATCCTCATTAGATAATGTGGTTTTTATTTAAAAATTGTGTAAATTGCTATGATTTATATTCCGCATAATTGTTAATTTTGGCATCATTTTAGAAATAAATAAATTTTAAAAAAAAATATTATGACACAGAAATTATTAGTATTGGCCTTTTCTGTTTTTTGTATTTACGGTTCTTATGCACAAAAAAGTGGCTCAGCTTCTTTGACTAGCACCAATAGCACCTCTACAGCTATGCAGACCCAAGAAGCCAAAGATTTTGGATTGAGCATCGTCAAGGCTTATCTGGAATCTAATTGTGCTTTTGTTTATGGTAAATTAGCGTCAACGGTTACTGTTTTTGAATCTGGCCAGTCCGTTAATAAATCTACTTTCAGCGCTCAGGATTTTTGTGCCGAGTCTCCTGTTAAAAATTCAAATACTACTTATCAACAATATTTAAGCAATTATAATCCTGAAGTGTTGGACAATATAGAGTTTGCAAAAAAATACCCAAGCATTCAAAATGTTCTACAGTTAAAAGCCGGAGATTTTTATTTTGGTGGAAATCAGATGAAGTCCGGAGCTCAAGATCTTTTCAATGCAGCTGATGCTGTCAGATTTGTAGTTCGCAAAAATCAAAACAACCAATTCGAAATTATTATCCAATAATTGGTTTCAAAGTATTAAAAAAAAGAGTCGATAGAATAGTTTCCATCGACTCTTTTGCTTTTATTGACACAACTGTGTTAATTAAGCATATTTTCCAGTTTTTTATTTTCAACTAAGGTTATCCTACTGCCTTTGATGTCGATCAGCCCCTCTTCTTTAAAGTCAGAGAGTGTCCTGATTACTGTTTCTTTGGCGGTGCCGACTATACTAGCCAGGTCATCACGAAGGATGGACATGGTAAAGACATTTTGACCATCATTATGGTATCTATCCTGAAGACGGATCAGAGCATCAGCTACTCTTTTTCTAACTGAATTATAGGCAAGATCGATTAACTGTTCTTCTTTTTCAACTAATTCATTAGCGAGTGATTGTAAAAATGTACTGGCAACAGATGAATTGTTGTGAAGCAGGTCAAAAAAGTCCTTTTGAGGAATAATACTGACGGTACAATCTTCCAGTGCGACTGCTGTTTCAGGATAAGTTGTGGATTGTAACATTGGCAAAAAACCAATAAAATCTCCTTCTTTGTACAAAGACATAATCAACTCCTTGCCGTCGTCATTAGTTTTGTAAGTTTTTATTTTACCTTTATTCAGGAAAAAAACCTGTTTGGGGTATTCATTTTCTTTGAAGATATAGTCTTTTTTACGGTAAGTTCTTTC
Source organism: Saprospira sp. (assembly GCA_044372845.1). Lineage (GTDB taxonomy): Bacteria > Bacteroidota > Bacteroidia > Chitinophagales > Saprospiraceae > Saprospira. The sequence continues at coordinate 7,646 of JBILRD010000009.1, forward strand.
TTCCCTGTCTTTGGCCAGATCCATAAGTGCTTCCATGCCTCTTTCGGGATTGATAAAACCAGTACCATTAGGACTTTGAGCCTTTAGGAATATTTCGTGTTTTTTTAATCTTACTTCAATTGCATTTAACAATTCTACATCATCAAATGGTTTTGTAATATAATCATCGGCTCCCATACTCATGCCTTTTCTAAAATCAGATTTTTCTGTTTTTGCTGTCAGAAAAATGAAAGGTATATGAGAGGTAATTGGATTTTGACTTAATATTCTAAGAACACCAAAACCATCTAGTTCTGGCATCATAACATCACAAACTATCAGATCAGGTAATTGTTCTGATGCAAGCTTAACGCCAACCTTTCCATTTTCAGCAGTTAAGACTTCATAATTAGAGAGTTCAAGAATTTCTGCTGTATTTTCTCTAACATCTTGATTGTCTTCAATGATTAAAATTTTCTTCATAAAAAAGGGGATTTATTTAAATTCGAATAATATTATGGATCAATAAGGTTTTATTGGAAGAGGGAGAAATATATAGAAAATACTGCCTTTGTCTACAGTGCTTTCAAATTCAATGGTACCTTCCATCAATTCAACATATTTTTTAACAATGTTCAGTCCAAGGCCAGTTCCCTGGATTGCCTCGACGTTATTGGCTCTGAAAAATCTTTCAAAAAGATGTTTCCTATCTTCCTCAGGGATGCCTATTCCCTGATCTTTAACAGTAATATACAATTCATTATCATATATTTGTGTTTTTAAATATACCGATTGCCCTTCTTTGGAATATTTTAAAGCATTGGATAATAAGTTTATTAAAATGTTTTTTATTAGTAATGGATCCAACATAACATGACATGATTTTCCCTCATGTTCAAAGTAGATGTTTTGATCTTTTTTACTGTCAACCTTTACTTCCTCCAATACTTCTTGAGCCAGAACTGTTAGGTTAAAATTTTCTGGTCTTGAAAATATTTTGTTTTCTTCCAGTTTATTCCATGTAAGTAAATCGTATAAAATACTGTTAAGGTTTTTAACAGAGCTTTCTATTTTTCTGATGTGTTTTAGCCTGTTGTCCTGACTATTTTCGTCTGAATATCTTCCAATTAGTTTTGCTGAGGATAATATTGTGCTCAATGGGGTTCTAAATTCATGTGATGTTGTGGTAATGAATCGAGATTTCATTTTGTAAAGATTTCGCTCACTTTCTAAGGCTGTCTGAACTTTCTCCTTACTTTTTATAAGTTTCGATTCAATTTTTTTTCTTTCTGAAATTTCATTCTTCAAAGCTGTATTGGTTTGAAGTAATTGGCTTACAACCTTGTCTAGCTGCTCTGTTCTTTCAATTATTTTTTCCTCTAATTGGCTGTTCAGCTCTTCAATTTTTGTTTGAGCTTCTTTTTGAACACTGATGTCATGAATGGTCCCTGCAAATAGTCTTTGATTATCGCTGAAGTTTAATTCGCTCACACTGAGGTCAAAAGGGAACGTGCTGCCATCTTTTCTCAAGCCTGTTACTTCTCGACCGATACCGATAATTTTTCTTTCCCCGGTTTGCATATACCCTGAAATGTACCCATCATGCTTAGAGGAGTGATGTGCTGGCATTAGCATTCGGATGTTGTTTCCCAACATCTCTTCAACTTCATATCCAAATAATTTTTTTGTAGCAGGGTTTGCCATTAGAATTTCTCCTTTTTCATTGATTACGATAATGCCATCAATTGCACTATCAAATATAATGTTCAACAGCTCCTTAGAGTATATACTTTGCACGATACAGTCGTTGATTGTTAGTTAGAAAGCAAAAATCGTAATAAAAATATTGTAAAAAAATGACTTTGATCAATCTTCAAATTGTGATACGAATGAATATCTTACTGAATTAAAGACTATTATGAATAAATGATTCTAAATGCGCATCTGATCTTAGTCATTTGTTATTATTGATTATCATTGTTGGAATGGAATCGTTCAATAGAATGAAATTTTCGGTTACAGAACCAAGAAAAAATATTTCAATTCTGCTATGTCCTTTTGCCCCCATAACGATCAGATCAGACTTGGTATGTTTCGATATTGAATATAAATTTGAGGCAATGTTCAGAAATGATTTTTTGATTATCTTTATTTGGATCATATCTTTTGAGCTGTGTACATTTTCATTGATAAAATTATCAAAGGCTTCATGAATATCCTCTTCAACAATTGCTTTCATTTGTTCATAAGTTTTGTTGATCTTATGGAAATCCAAATCTGGTAATTCATAAACATGCAGACATATAATTTTAGCCGGTTTATTTAAAGTCTGATTGATGGACAAGGCAATTTTTAACGCATTGGCTGAATATTCAGAGAAATCAATAAAAACAGTGATGGTTTCAATTTTTTTTCTGAATTTTTCAGTCACTAGCAAGATATTTTCATTTGATTTTCTCAATAAATTTCTTGTTAAAATTCCATTACCTGATGCCGTTTTTTTCTTACCAAGGATGACAAGGTCAGCTTTTTTTTCTTCAATAATGTTTAGTAGTTTTTCTAAAATAGGACCTTCCTGAACCATTATTTTATATTTCTCTGAAGATATATCTTGTAGATGTTTTTCAATCAATTCTTTAAAATGAGATTCTAAATCTTCGAGGAGAAAATTGCTGCTTGGTAATTTAAATTGAGGGCCTGATAAAAAATTGGTTATTCTGCTCAGTAAATTTTCTTGTTCAGATATGTGAACAAAAGTCAAAAAGTTAATAGTAATTTCTTGTTTCAAATAGTTAACATATTCAAGTATATTTTCATCTGAATCTGTCAGGTCTAAAGCAACAATTGCAGATTTAATTTTGTGATGGATCATGTTATGTTTGTTTTAAAATAATGCCGAAAAATAGGCTGAATTCTATATTTCAAAATTGACTGAACTACTATATGAAGGTGATAAAAGTCATTAAATACCTAGCTTTTTAAGGATAATTTTGAATTTGATTATTCTGGTATAAAAAATATAAAATATGACAGCGATAAATAAAATTCTTGTTCCAACTGATTTTTCAGAAGCTTCAAAAGAGGCTTTTAAATTTGCATTTGATTTGGCAAAAAAAAATAAAGCTTCTTTAAAGGTTTTGCACGTTTACCGGGCAGATTTTGGTGTTCCCGTTCCTGATATGATGGCGTATCAGTTAATCGATTTGAGAAGGGAAGAAGCAGAGAAAAAGATGGCTGATTTTGTACAGTCTGAACCTTCTTCTGCCAATAATGGTATTGAAGTACAAACTGTAGTCGAGGTTGGTTTTCCTACAGATGTAGCCATTGAATATTCTAAAAATTCAAAAGAAGCTATAGATTTCATAGTGATGGGTTCCAAAGGGGAACATCCTTTAACGGACCGTCTATTTGGTTCTGTATCAACAAATGTTTTGATGAATGCAGATTGTCCGGTCATCGCCATACCAGAAAAATGTTCATTTTCAGCTATCAAAAATATAGCCTATGCAACTGACTTTAAAGATGAGAATTTAGAAATTTTAAGGAGAATTTCAGAATTGGCTAAATTATTTGATGCCAAGCTACATTGTGTCAGTGTTGATACTAATTCTTCTGATTTAAGAGATGAAGTTCAAAAATTCAAAGCTATGTTGGAACAATTAAATCTGGATGCTGAAATTTTTAAAATTAGCAGTGACAGTATAGCAGAAGGCTTGGATGGTTTTGTTCATGAAAATGGTATTGACATGGTTATTATGCACAGGCCTAAAAGAAAGTTTCTTGAAAGGTTATTTCATAATTCAGTTACAAAGCAGGTTGCCATGAACAGAACAGTACCTTTATTGGTTTTTAAGAAATAAAAGTTGATGATTTTGATTGCCCGGTTGATAAAATCGGGCTTTTTTGTATCATTGCATAATAATTTTCAATAAAACAAAACCAATATGCTATTATTGATTTCTCCGGCAAAAACATTGAATACAGAACCATCGAATTTAAATGATTTCAGTATTCCAACTCGATTAAAAGAGTCTGAGGAATTGGTAAAAATTCTAAAGAAATACAAGAAAGATGACTTAATGAAATTGATGAATGTCAGTGAAAAAATTGCTGAACTAAATGTTCAGCGTTTTAAAAATTTTAAGCAGCCTTTTAATTTAGAAAATGCCAAACAAGCGATTTTAGCCTTTGATGGGGATGTTTATGATGGTTTATCTGCCAATGATTTTACTGAGGAGGATTTTTCTTTTTCACAATCGCATTTGAGAATTTTATCAGGTTTATATGGCGTTTTGAAACCCTTGGATTTGATGCAGGCTTACAGATTGGAAATGGGTTCTTCGTTGAAAAACAATAAAGGAAAAAATCTGTATCAATTTTGGGGAGAAAAAATTACTGAGGAACTCAACAAAACAATTAAAGAAAATAATTTTGAAACTGTCATCAATCTGGCATCCAACGAATATTGGTCGGCTGTTAACCCCAAAAAGTTAAATGCCAGGGTCATTGAAATACAATTCAAAGAACTAAAGGGTTCGGTTTTTAAAGTAGTATCCTTCAATGCCAAAAAAGCAAGAGGTACGATGTGCAGACATATTATCAAGAACCGAATCAACAAACCTGAAGAATTATTGAACTATAATATAGACGGATATCTTTACAGCGAAGATATGTCCACTGATAAGGTTTGGACTTTTATTAGATAGGCTTCCCCATATCAAATATTATAAAAGAGTAGGGTTATTTGTTTTTTGATTGAATAATCATATTAGTCATTAACCGATAGAGGTCCAGAAATTCAGGAGCCTCATTTTTTAATGTTACTAAATGTTTTTCAATGCTGCCATAATCTTCGCGTATTGCTGGTCCTGTTTGAACTTCAGATGGCTTTGATGATTCAATTTTTCTGACAGTTTGTTTAATTAGTGGCAGTAAAATTTTAAAATCAATTTCTGATCTGATACAAATATCTTCGGCAATATTAAATAGATAATTGCTGAAATTATTCGCAAAAACAGCAGCTATGTGAAGATTTTTCCTCTGTTCTTCATTGATTTGGTAAATATTAGGACATATTGTTTTGGCTAGATTGAACAAGGTTTTTTCAGTTTCTGTGTTATTGGCTGCAATACAAATTGGCAGTTCAGAAAAATCTGGTTCTATATCAGAACTGAAAGTTTGAAGTGGATAAAATACACCATAGTTTTTGTGAATACCTTCAAAAACAGAAATAGGGGTTGCTCCTGAGCAGTGTACAATAATCTTCTGATCAATTTTTAAGGAACTTGCCAGTTCTAAAATCGCATCATCCTTTACAGCCAGGAAATAGATATCAGCATCATCATTTATGGAATGGATATCATTGGTAGGTTCAGAGCCTGTAAGATCAGCCAGGGCTTTAGCATGATCTAATTTTCTACTGAATACCTGATGGATATGATGTCCGGCAAATTTAAATTTTAATGCCAGTGCTTTGCCAACTTTTCCTGCGCCGATGAAGCTAATATTCACTTGTTGATAATTTATGTTATTAGCAGCAATTTAGTAATTTTTATAAAAAATTAGTCTCAACTTTGTAACTTAAAGGCTCAGCTTAGTAATTTTGTTGAGTTTATACTTCATTTTTTTCTCCCAGATATAGATTTACAATGCGCGTCGTAACATTTACAACAGATTTTGGATATAAGGATTTTTATGCTGGGTATCTCAAAGGTAAGATTCTGAGTTATGCTGTCCCTGTTAATCTTGTCGATATCACTCATGGTATCGAAGCATTTAATATTGCTCAGGCTGCCTTTACCTTGAAAAATGTTTACAAAGCTTTTCCCAAAGACACTATCCATTTAATTAGTGTCAATAATTTTTACGACAATCAGCCGCGTTTTCTGGTAGTTCAGCAGGATGGGCAGTATTTTATTTGCCCCGATAATGGAATTCTTTCTATTTTATTCGATGAGGTTCCAGAATATATGTATGAAATTTTCAGTCCAGAAACGATCAACGTACAAAATATAAATGATTTCTTTGCTAGAATAGCAGGGCATATATTACAAGGTAAAGATATTTATGAGCTGGGATCTCCAAGCAATAAGAGAGTTCAAAGAATAGGTATTCAGCCAATCATTGGTAAAAATCATATCAGGGGTTCTGTAGTTCATGTAGATGTTTTTGGAAATGTGATTTTAAATGTTGACCGAGTTTTATTTGATAGAATAGGGCAGGGGAAATCCTTTGAACTGTATTTCAAAAGATTTGATCCAATAAACAGTATTTCCACTTGTTATTCAGAACAGCTGGAAGGTGAATTTTTATGTTTATTCAATTCATCAGGACTACTTGAGATCGCTGTCAATATGGGTAATGCATCGGAGTTATCTGGTTTGAGCGTTGATGATGTCGTCCAGATAGATTTTAATGAATAATTGACTGATTTTATGTCGGTATTTCATTTTAAAAAATTTTCTGTAAAGCAGGACGCATGTGCTATGAAAATTAGCACTGATGCAGTGTTACTTGGTTCCTGGGTGTTTTTAGAAGGGAAAAAGACAGTACTCGATATTGGAACCGGAACCGGAGTGTTAGCACTTATGGCAGCTCAAAAGAATCTGACGGCAGAGTTATTGGCAGTAGAAATTGAGGAAAATGCATTTTTACAAGCCAAAGATAATTTCCAGTCTAGTCCATGGTCTGATAGATTGACGATCAAACACAGTTCTATTCAGAATTTTCAATCTGAGAGATACTACGATTGTATCATTAGCAACCCGCCTTATTATCCAGAGCATCGTTTTTTGAATGCGGATATTTTTTCAAGACGTATTTCAAGATCAGATACTAGCCTTAAATTTGATGATTTGATTGATTCTGTTGTCAGACTTTTAGATCCAGATCTGGGAGATTTTTATGTAATTCTTCCAGTGGAAGTACAAAATATGTTTGTTGAATTAGCGGCTAGTCAGGGATTGTTTTTAAAAATGGAAACAGCTGTAATTTCAAAAGCAGGTAAAGAGCCTTACCGAGTTTTGATGGGTTTTTCAAAAATAAAATCCCAATTAAAAAAATCAGAATTGATCATTTTAAATGGGGCTTCGAATAATGACTACAGTGAAGAATATCAGAATCTTTTAAGGGATTTTTTGATTATTTTTTAGTGTTTTTTCATTAGGAATGAAAAGCAAGAATTGGAATTTTTGATCTGAATGCCATTTCTTTAGTTACATTTTTCTCACCAAATATTTTTTCCCATAAATTTCTTTTATGAGTCAACATAGATAGAATATTCATGTGATTGACACGCAGGAAAGTTTCCAATCCTTCTTCGGTAGAACTGCTGCTTTTTACAGAGAAAGTAACCGGCATATCCTTGAATCTGGCTTCAAATTTCTCTTTAAATGTTTTTTCTCTTTCTTCGTCGCTAATGTCCAAGATATTATTGACATGAATGCAATGTACTTTGGCATTGATAGCAGTAGCAAAAAGAACTAATTGCATAATATGGTCTAAATCATTGCTATCGTAGTCTGTAGCGTAAGCAATATTTTCAACATTATCAAATTCAGCGCCGATTGGTATTGCGAGTACTGGGCAATTTGCTTCTTTTATCACCTTGGCGGTATTAGTTCCCCACAGCTTGTCAATAGCTCTGTTGGCTCCATGTGTTCCCATGACAATCAGATCAATGTCATTTTTTTTGGAAACATCCGAAAGGTCGGCATTGGCTCCTGATTCCAGTATGTAATGAATTCTTACACGGTCTAT
>JBILRD010000248.1:0-4149 GCA_044372845.1 Saprospira sp.
TTTTTAATAATGATCCAAGTCAACCTTCAGGTTTTCAACATTAAATCGTAAATTGTGAATCATTAACATTTTAAGATTTTAAAAATCTAACTTTATGTACAACGCTCCCAGGAACAATCAACAACATCAAAACCCAGAGCCAAAGAAAAACAATTTTTTAGGAAAACTCAGGCCTGTTGAATTATTTGGAATAGGTTTATTTTTGTTAGCAACTACGATGTTTTTATTATCAAAATGTTTAAGAGATAAGGAACCAATTGCAGACTCTAACAAAACTGAAATCAAAAAAACTGAGGAAAATAAAGAACCAGAAGATGAAAAAACAAGTGCATTAAGAAGAAGGTTATATGTTTGTATGGATAGTGTTAAAATGAGAAGGGGTCCTGGCAAAGATAGCTCTATGATGAAAATGCTATCTTACGGCGATGAGCTGATTGATCTTGGAGAATATGAAAATGAACAAACTATCAGAATAGCAGCTGACAATGTGGTTACAGAACCCTGGGTAAAAGTTAAAACTATTGGAGGGGAAACGGGTTGGGTTTTTGGCGGAGCACTTAGACCGTATTTGAAAAAGAAACCAGAGCCAAAAAAAGTTAGAAAGGCTGATTCAGAAAATACAGAAGATTCAACCTCTGAAAAAGATAAAAAGGATACCAAATCAACAAAAGACAAAAAAAGCACTGCTGATAAAAAATCAAGTGTCAAAAGTTCTGAAGATCGATAACATTGTGAATTGAGATGAAGATTTATCGCGAAATTGATAAGCTGCCTAGCTTTAAAAATGCCATTTTGACTATCGGTTCTTTTGATGGGGTTCATCCAGGGCATAGACATGTCATTGACCAGATGAAGAAATTGGCAGAAGATTGTCATGGGGAAACTGTCCTGATAACTTTTGACCCCCATCCAAGGATTGCGCTGGCTCAACAAATTGGTAAAGTTTCTGACCTGGTCCTTATCAATGATATTGAGGAGAAAGCTTATTTGCTAGAAAAAAACGGCATTGATCATCTTGTCATCATCCCCTTTTCTAAAGATTTTTCTGAACAAAGCCCTGAATCCTATTTAGAAGATTTTATTATCAAAAATTTTCATCCAAGTAAAATAGTTATTGGTTACGACCATCGTTTTGGAAAAGGTCGAGTGGGTGACATTGAATTTCTAATAAAATATCAAGAAAAATATAATTATCAAGTCATCGAAATTTCAAAACAGGAAGTTGATGGTATCGCTGTCAGCTCCACAAAAATTCGACAGGCATTGATGGGTGGAAATGTCCATTTGGCTTCTAAGCTCTTGGGTTATCATTACACTCTAAGCGGAATAGTTGTAAAAGGAAACCAAATTGGCAGAGAATTAGGTTTTCCGACAGCAAATTTAAAAATTGATGATCCATACAAATTGATTCCAGGAGACGGCATTTATGCTGTATTGGTAAATATCGACCAAACCGTACACAAAGGGATGTTGTATATTGGAAGCAGACCGACTCTCGATAGTAATTTAGAAAAAACAATAGAGGTCAACATCTTTAATTTTAGCAGCGATATTTATGATGATAAAGTTAAGATTGAATTCATTGAACACCTTAGATCTGATGAAAAATTCAATGGATATGAGGCTCTAAAATCTCAACTACAAATGGACAAAGAAATGGCTATTAAAGCTTTGTCAGTTTATCATATCTAAGAAAAAAGAATTATACTTTGAATACAAATCCAAATATTGCCATTGTCATCCTAAACTGGAACGGGAGGAATTTTCTTGAAAAGTTTCTTCCCTCAGTGATCGATTCTATTCAGGATAATGCTGCTTTATTTGTTGCGGACAATCATTCCTCTGACGATTCCATTGCCTATCTTGAATCTATAGGTTTTAAGACTTATGATGGTTCCGCCCCATTTCAAGTAGCTACTAAAAATATCATTCAACTTCCTCAAAATTATGGCTTTGCTAAGGGTTACAACCTGGCATTGACTCAAATCAAAGATGCTGATTATTTCATTCTTTTAAATTCGGATGTCGAAGTTGATAAAAACTGGATTTCTCCAATAATCGAGTTGATGGATAAAGATCCACAGATTGGAGCCGCCATGCCAAAGATCAAAATGTATGACCAGAAAAATCTATTTGAATACGCCGGAGCTGCCGGAGGTTGGATGGATAGTCTAGGTTATCCTTTTTGCAGAGGAAGAATCTTTGGTGAACTTGAAGAGGATAATGGACAATATAACGAAGCTGCTGAAATTTTCTGGGCCAGTGGCGCTGCTCTTTTTGTAAGGGCTGAATTATTTTTAAAGTTAGGTGGATTTGATGAAGATTATTTTGCCCACATGGAAGAAATAGATTTTTGCTGGCGACTCAAAAAAGCTAATTATAAAATTATTTATTGTCCGGACTCTACAGTCTGGCATGTCGGAGGAGGTACACTACCACAGGACAATCCAAGAAAAGATTATCTGAATTTCAGAAATAGTCTGACCACCTTACTTAAAAATAAAGAAACTGCAAGCACTGCTTTAGGTTCAGTTTTTGTAAGATTGATATTGGATGGATTTGCAGGGATGTTATTTTTATCCAAAGGAAAATTTCCTCATATACTAGCCATTGTCAAGGCTCATTGGAACTTTTTTGGTGATTTTTTAAAACATTGGAAAAAAAGAAAGCTAATCAAAACAAAAATTGATGACATTGCATTTGACAAACAAGCCAAATTCAATAGTGCCGGACTTTACAAAGGGTCTATTGTATTTCAACATTATATAAAAAAAGTGAAGTTTTTCAAAGATTTAAATACTGATAAATAGAAATTATATGTCTAAGAAAAAGGAAAAACTAAATTTCTACTCTACTGATCCTGATTTTGTTTTTCATGATGATGAGGATCAAATTGAAACACTTCCACCTCAACAACAGAAATTGAGAGTTCAGGTAGATCGAAAACAAAGAGCCGGAAAAGAAGTTTCTTTAATTACTGGTTTTGTAGGAACTGAAGAAGATTTGGAAACTCTTGCCAAAACACTTAAAACCAAATGTGGCGTGGGAGGCTCTGCCAAAGATGGAGAAATAATCATCCAAGGGAATCATGTCGATAAGATTCTAAAAATTCTTGTCGACTCAGGTTATAAGAACACAAAAAAATCTGGAGGCTAAAAAGCTTAAATCAAAAAAAAATGGGCACAACAATTTTCTTTATCATAGTTTATATTTGGATTGCGATTGCAGTTACAGTATTTTTTGTTTTGCACAAGATCAATGCGCCTTTTGGTAGACATACCAGAGATGATTTTGGTCCCACGATCAATGCGCGTACCGCCTGGATGTTGATGGAGTTGCCCTCTCCTGTGATTTTTTCCTTGACTTTTTTGTTGGGTTCCAACACGCCAACAACAGCCATGTGGATATTTTTTATCCTTTGGAATGCCCATTATATTAACCGTAGTCTGATTTACCCATTCCGTCAAAGAGATGTCAATAAAAAAATGCCAGTTGCCATCATGTGGTCTGCTATAGGATTCAACGTCGTCAATGGATTTTTGAATGGTTTATACCTTGGTAGCATTTGTGAGGTTGAAAAATACGGTTCCGCCTGGCTAACTGATGACCGCTTCATGTTTGGACTGATTATTTTTGGATTGGGGATGTTGGTCAATATACAGTCTGATAATATCCTGCTCGCTCTAAGAAAACCCGGTGACAGTTCCTATAAAATTCCATATGGCGGACTCTTCAAATATATCTCCTGTCCAAACTTATTTGGAGAAATTATTGAGTGGACCGGCTTTGCACTGATGCTCTGGTCGGCTCCTGCCCTATCTTTTGCTATCTGGACAGTCTCCAATCTGTTACCAAGAGCCGTTGCTCACCATCACTGGTATTTGGACAAATTCGGCAAAGATTATCCAAAAGAAAGAAGGGCTGTCTTTCCTTTTATTTTGTAGATTTTTGTTTCTATTATTTTCAATTGATTGCTATTGTGGTAGCATTAGCAGAAACCTTAAACCTTCAAAGAATAATGAGATGAAGGTCTAATTTTCTAACTAGGGACCAACTGTCCTCGAGTAGAATTTAAAAAAATGGTAAAACTCAAAAAACGTTAGCCTAAAATATTAGACAATTTTTCGGTTTTATAAATCCTATTCCTGT
>JBILRD010000135.1:0-5890 GCA_044372845.1 Saprospira sp.
AATGTCGCCTCTAACACCTGGATTAAAGATTTTACCAACACCAGTTATGCAATTCCAAATTATCTGACCTCCAGAAGAATCAATATCAGGTTGAGGGTCGAGTTTTAATTTGGTCTGTTTTTTGAACTGAATAAATATCTTTTCAAATTATACTTTTAAATATGCCTAAATCGAAAGCTTTTCTACTTTCTATATTTTTTACAATTTTAAGTTCAATTAGTTTATCTGCACAAAAAGAGCTGTTCAATTTGGCAGATGGTTTCTATGTTAAAAATATGTATAAGGAGGCGATTTTGGCCTACGAAAAGGCTTTGGCGCTGGATCCCGAACAACCAATAGCTATAGCAAGACTTGCCGAGGCCTATTACATGACTAATAACCTTTTCAAAGCGGAGTCCTACTACGCTCAGGCATTAGGTTACAACAATATGCAAAAGTATATTTTTGACTATGCACAGGTTTTAAAGTCTAATGGAAACTTGAAAGAAGCCAAAAAATGGTTTCAGGAGTATTCAAGAATCAATGTATTGAAATCCAATCATTTTGCTGCTTCCTGTGAGTCCGTTCAAAGATTAACAGAGGAAAAAGCGCTGTTTACTGTTGATAATTTGATAGAAATCAATTCTAAAAATGCTGATTTTGCTCCTTTTATTTATACGGACAAGTTATTGTTCTCCTCCAGCAGAAGATATGCATTAAAGAAAAGTGATGAGATACAATGGACGTCTGATGCCTTTAATCAACTGTATATGCTTGATTTAACAGCAGTAAAAGAGAGCAGAAAAGTTCAGCCCTTTAGAGAAATTCCCGGAAAAGATATCAATGATGCTCCAATTTGTTTTTCCAAGAAGGGTGATTTTGTAGCTATTTCAGCAAATAATTTTTCGGATGGCATCAGACAAATAGAAGGTAGTGGGCTGATGATGGATATCTACATATTCAAAGCTAATTCTATAAACAACTGGCTTCCAGAATCTGAGGAATTTTTTGCACATAATGCTTTAGTTGATACTGAAAAACCATATTCTACAGGGCATCCATGTTTTAATCAAGATGCCAGCATTATTTATTTTACTTCTAACAGACCCGGCGGTTTTGGAGGATATGATATCTACATGTGTACAAAGGGTAAAACTGGTTGGTCTCAACCCAAAAATCTAGGTCCAAATATTAACAGTCCCGGAAATGAAATGAGTCCCTTTTTAGATGAATCGGGCAGAATATTCTTTTCTTCAGATTGGCATCACGGATTTGGCGGGATGGATATTTTTTATTCTGATATGTTTAATGATGGGTCGGAATGGACCTTTGCTAAAAATGTTGGTTTGCCAGTTAATTCTACTTTTGATGACATGTATTTTGTCTTTAATGAAAATTTGAAAAAGGGATTTTTCAGTTCTAATCGACCAGGGGGACTTGGAAATGAAGACATTTATCAGGCAACCTTGATACGTGATTTTCCATCGGCGCCCAGACCTGTTATGAAAGCTGGAGATAAAATATCTTTGGTTGAAGTATTTAACAGCAACAGTATTATTGATGCGTCTAATAAGGAATTGGCAGGTTTTGTAGAATCTTTGTTGAACCAACCGAATCTTGTTGTTCAGATTTATGCTCATACAGATTCCAAGGGATCTGCTCAGAATAATCTTTTACTTTCTCAAAATCAGGCCAAAGCTGCTTATGATAATCTTATCAGCAAAGGAATAAAGGCAGAACGTTTAAAATACCAGGGAATGGGCGAGCAATTTACAGTCAATGGTTGTGTTGATGGAATCATCTGCAAAGAGTCTGAACATCAAAAAAACAGGAGAGTAGATTTTATTGTCATTGGAAAAATCAATGAACAAGGAACTTTTATCAAAGAATATGATCATAACTACAGCATTGTTTCTGTGGCCAGTACTCAGGTAGTCAATCCAAATAATCCCAACAAATCAAATCCGGAGAATATCACCAAAGTTATTCCGCCAGTCAATAATACTACTGTTCCGAATAATCCAAACAATACGAATCAAAATAATACTGTTAAAAATGAAGTTTCTGCACCTAAAGCTGAGGTATCAGCAGCTCCAACCCGACTGACAAAAAAAATATTTTATTATGTAGGGGACATCATGGAAGCTTCTGTTCAGTACAGGTCTAATTCAGCTCAGGTAGATGAAAAGTCTTTGGTTTTAGGTGATTTGTTAGATATAATGAATAGTAGTAAGCATCTTATTATAGAGATAGGAGCCCACACAGATGCTGTTGGTACGCCGGAACATAACAAGCAATTATCTCAACTCAGAGCAGAAGCTATCAAAAATTATCTCGTAAAAAAAGGTATAACAGCTGATAGACTGGTTGCCAAAGGCTATGGCGAAACCAAAATCAAAAATCAATGTAAAGAGGGAGTAAACTGTACAGAGGCTGAACATGCTGTCAACAGAAGGACAGAGTTTAAAATCTTAGGCTATAAAGGCTTCAAAGTGGGTGATGTAATTCCCGTCAGTGAAATCAACTACAGAGTCAACAGTGATCTAATAGATTTGAACTATGCCAAAGGCCTCCCAGAGCTGATTCATTTTATGAAAAATTCTGAGGTCAGTGTCGAAATCAGATCACATACAGATTCCAGAGGGGCTTCTGACCTAAATCTTGCCCTATCTGAAAGAAGAGCCAAAGCTGTTTATGATTACCTTGTTAAAAATGGAGTAAGTAAACATCGACTTAAATATAAAGGCTATGGCGAAACAATGCTTATCAATCGCTGTAAAGATGGTGTCAACTGTACCAATGCAGAACATACTCAGAACAGAAGAACCGATTTTAAAGTGATAGGGTTGAAGTAGAAATTGAGTTAATTTTTACTGCGTGTAACACCTGATTCTTAGTGGACTAGTTGTAATCTCATTACTCCAGCGATTTGCCTGATCTCTGATTTTTACCTTGTAACTAACTGAATCTGAACGTCCGGCGATTTCACCGCATAATACCGGAAAACCAGGAATTGCACAGCAGATGCTGCTCATGTCCACCTCAATTTCGCCTGAGATGCCATTGGCAGCTCCTTGTCTCGGAATGTTAGGAATTCTGTAAAAAATAGTATCATCAGTTCTGCTATCAATGATGATCATGTTATAAGTAGAGTCAGAATCTGTAGCACCAAGGTCACCGTCTCCATCCGTAAAATTTACAATCATTTTGACGGCACCTGTAAATTGTTGTACCGTATCCAAACTGAATCTATTCCACTCCAAAGCGGGAGTTTCATCGAATATTGGGGGAGTTTCGCAACTGCTAAAAATCAAGATGATGCTTACAAAAGCCGGAAGAAAATATCTCATTTGTGTCTATTTATTGGGGATTTCTTTAATTACATTCCAAAAATAAGTCTTTTGATTCAATTCTGTTACTCATTTTTCCTGATCTGTCTTTCACTTGAATCAAATAACGCATGGTATCAAGATTTTGATTGGGGTTTGGTTGACAACTTGTAAAAGTACTGTCATTATAAATACAACATCCCGAGTAAACAATTAGTTGAAGTTCTCCTTTTCGATAGTTTCCTGTCGAATTGTTGTCATTCGGAAATCTGTAGGTGGCCAGTACATTTTCTGTTCTTTTATCTAACAGAAAAATATTATCAACGCTGTCACTGCCAATATCTCCATCTCCATCGGTGTAATTCAGAATGATCAGCATGGAATCCTGGCCGTTCTGTTTCATAAAACTTTTGGATTGCGACTTGAATTCGAGAACAGGTTCGTCGGGATATTTATTTTTTTTGCATGAAATGCCAAAGATAATGAGCGTTAAAAGTAAAAAACTAAGTATTTTGCCTTTCATTTGAATTCATTTATTGGTTTATTACAGCATGTCAGGTACAAGAGAAAGCCTAATTAGAAGAATTGAAAATATCAGCTCTAATCAATTTGAAGAATTAGCTTTGGATCTTTATGATTACCAAAAGCAGCATAATCCTTTGTACGCTAAATTCTTAAAATTGTTAGGTAAATATAATGAAAAAATCTTTGAACTAAGTCAAATACCTTTTTTGCCTATCAATTTTTTTAAATCCCATACCATAAAAACAGGAAATCTGTTAACCAAAATAATTTTCAAGAGCAGCGGAACAACTGCACAGATTCAAAGTAAACACGAAATTTCTGATCCCGAATTTTATCTTAGAAATACAGTAAAAGGATTTGAAAAATTTTACGGCCCTATTGAAGATTATACTGTTTTCGCTTTATTGCCTTCTTATCTCGAAAGAGATGGATCTTCTCTGGTGTTGATGGCAGATCATTTTATAAAACGTTCAAAATATGTAGAGAGTGGATTTTTTTTGAATGATTTTCAAGAATTATCCAATAAGCTTAATCATTGCGTGGAGCGTGATATTCCTGTACTTTTGCTTGGAGTAACATTTGCTTTACTGGATTTTGCTGAAAAATTTCCGAAGGATCTGAAAGATAAAGTGATTATGATGGAAACAGGAGGAATGAAGGGAAGGCGAAAAGAGCTCATAAGAACCGAAGTTCATGAAATCCTGACAAAAACTTTCAATTTATCTTCTATTCATTCCGAATACGGAATGACTGAATTGCTATCTCAGGCTTACTCTAAAGGAAATGGTCTGTTTTATCCTTCAGATACCATGAAGATTTTTATTCGAGACAGTATGGATCCATTCACCTTATTGGACGATGCAAAGACCGGAGCCATCAACATAATTGATCTTGCAAATATCGATTCCTGTGCTTTTATCGCTACAGACGATTTAGGGAAAAAATATGTTAACGGCAGTTTTGAAGTGCTCGGTCGATTTGATGCCAGTGATATCAGAGGTTGTAATCTGATGATCAATTAAAGTTAGTTTAGGAATTATTTTGTTGGGTGGTTGTTTTTACAACTTAGGTTCGAAAGTTTATAAACCACTCTAGCGCCAACATTACCATCCCATTCAGAGGCGGAACCTACTTCACAAACATCAAATCCGATGATTTTTTTACCACTTTGACTGAGCATTTTTATAAGATAGAAAGCTTGTTGCAGGGTTAGTCCACCGGGAACAGGTGTACCTGTGTTAGGGCAAAGATTTGGCAATAAACCGTCTATGTCAAAACTGATATACACTTTTTCAGGTAATTTGTCAATGATCGCCTTACAAACGTTGTAGTAAGTGTTGCCAGTGTAGATAGCCTCGTTCATGGCTTGATCGAAGAAAGCTTCTACTCGGCCATTGCTGTTAAAAATATAGTCCATCTCTTCTTCGCAATAATCTCTGATGCCCACCTGAACTAATTTTTCGATATTTGAAAAACTTTCAAGTGCATTGTAAAAGATAGAAGCATGTGAGTATGTGAATCCTTCATAAGCTTTGCGTAAATCGCAATGAGCGTCAATATGAAGAATTCCGAAAGAATCATGTCTTTCAGACAAAGCTTTAAGGTATCCGAATGGTGTACTGTGATCTCCACCAATCAAACCGACAATTTTGCCATTATCTAACAATTCAGAACATTGTTGATGAACCCAGTCATTGAGTTTTTCAGAACCTTCATTGACTCTGGAAACAATTGATGGATCTGATTTGTGACCGTTTTCAAGATTGTCTATGTGCAAACTTGCCAACTCACGGGTTTCATCACTGAGTTCAAGTATATGTTGATCTACAGGACGCATAAAAATGCCGATCTTGTAGGCATCTTTTACATCCAAATCGTATAAATCCAATTGATAGGAAGCCTCTAATATATTTTCCGGGCCTCTGGCAGTTCCAGCAGAGTAAGAAACTGTAGCTTCCCAAGGAACTGGTAACAATACAATTCTCGCATTTTCTTCGTTATAAGGTAACCCTATAAAATTACCATTCTTAACAGCATAACTGCTTGGATTGAATTTT
>JBILRD010000201.1:0-4762 GCA_044372845.1 Saprospira sp.
AGTAGTTTTGCAAAATATTGTAAACTATACTTCGAGGCAAAGTTAAATAAAATGAATCATAGTTAAAAATATTTGCCAATTACAATATAGTTAAATTCTGTTTAATATTCAATCAGAACAAGGGTGATTTAATCTTACTTTATTCAAGGCGCAAAATCAAAATAATATTCTTTTAAATCTTTTTTTTCTTAACTAAATACTGTATTTTCGCAAAATTCAGTGAATTGATTAACTTAATAATATACCCAAAATTATGGCATTCGATATAGAGATGATAAAAGCAGTTTATGCTGCTCTTCCAGCTAAAATTAAAGCTGCCCGTGAAAAATTACAAAAACCATTAACCTTGACGGAGAAAATATTATTCTCGCACCTTAATCCTGAGTCACCAATAATGGACTATGGACGTGGCAAAGATTATGTTTTCTTTTCTCCAGATAGAGTAGCTATGCAGGACGCTACAGCTCAAATGGCATTATTACAATTTATGACATGTGGTCGTGACAAAGTAGCTGTACCTTCAACTGTACATTGTGATCACCTTATTCAGGCAAAAGTCGGTGCAGAGCAAGACTTAAAAGTAGCTATTGATATCAATTCTGAAGTATATCAGTTTTTGGAGGATGTTTCTAGCAAGTATGGTATTGGTTTCTGGAAACCGGGTGCTGGTATCATCCATCAAATTGTTTTGGAAAATTATGCTTTTCCTGGAGCGATGATGATCGGTACTGACTCTCATACGGTTAATGCCGGCGGTTTGGGAATGGTAGCAATCGGAGTAGGTGGAGCTGATGCAGTTGATGTCATGGCTGGTATTCCATGGGAATTGAAAATGCCAAAATTGATCGGTGTAAAATTAACCGGAAAATTAAATGGTTGGACCTCTCCAAAGGATGTTATTTTGAAAGTGGCTGGTATCCTGACTGTTAAAGGAGGTACCGGTGCTATTGTTGAGTATTTTGGTGAGGGTGCTATCAGCATGTCTTGCACTGGAAAAGGAACCATCTGTAACATGGGCGCTGAAATTGGAGCAACAACTTCATTGTTCGGTTATGATGATTCCATGAAAAGATATTTGGAAGCTACCGAACGTGCTGATGTAGCTTCTTTGGCAGAGGCTGTGAAAGAACACTTGACTGGTGATACAGAAGTTTATGCAAATCCTGAAAAATATTTTGATCAGGTGATTGAAATCAATCTTTCCGAATTAGAACCTCATGTCAATGGTCCTTTTACTCCGGATTTGGCCTGGCCTTTATCACAGTTTGCCAACGCCGTTCGCGAAAAAGGTTATCCTCAAAGATTGGAAGTTGGTCTTATCGGTTCTTGTACAAATTCTTCTTATGAGGATTTAAGTCGTGCTGCCTCTTTAGCAAAACAAGCCGTAGATAAAAAATTAAAAGCAAAAGCAGAATTTACGATCACTCCGGGATCTGAGTTAATCAGATATACCGTGGAGCGTGATGGTATTTTAGATGTTTTTGAAAATATGGGCGGTGTTGTTTTGGCTAATGCTTGTGGTCCTTGTATCGGTCAATGGGACAGACATATCGATGATCCAAATCGTAAAAACTCCATCATCACTTCCTTCAATAGAAATTTCAGTAAGAGAGCTGATGGTAATCCTAATACACATTCTTTTGTTGCTTCTCCTGAAATCGTAACGGCTTTTGCAATCGCTGGAGATTTGACTTTTAACCCGATGACTGATACTTTGGTAAACGAAGAGGGTGTTGCTGTTAAATTGGATCCTCCTTATGGAGATGAATTACCATCAAGAGGTTTTGCTGTGGAAGATGCAGGTTATTTAGCCCCTGCTGCCAATGGAGCCTCTTTAACCATTTCAGTTGATCCTTCTTCTCGTCGTTTGCAATTGTTGAAACCTTTCCAGCCAATTTCAGCTGATCAGTTGAACAACATGAGACTTTTGATCAAGGCCAAAGGAAAATGTACCACTGACCATATTTCTATGGCAGGTCCTTGGTTAGAATATCGCGGACATTTGGAGAACATCTCTGAAAATTGTTTGATTGGTGCTATCAATGCTTACAATGATCAGGCTAACAGTGTATTGAATTATGTTGAAAACAAGTACATGCCTGTTCCCCAATCGGCAAGAACTTACCGCGCAGCAGGAATTTCAACCGTTGTATTTGGTGAAGAAAACTATGGTGAGGGTTCTTCTCGTGAGCATGCAGCCATGGAACCTCGTTTCCTTGGAGTGAAGGCGGTAATTGTTAAATCATTTGCACGTATTCACGAAACAAACTTGAAAAAACAAGGAATGTTGGCTTTCACTTTTGTCAATCCTGCTGATTATGATTTGATTCGTCAGGATGATACCATTGATTTGGTAGGATTTAATGAGTTTGCTCCGGCTAAAAATTTCAAAGTCGTTTTGAAACATGCTGATGGTTCAAGCGATAGCTTTGAAGTAAAACATACTTACAACCAACAACAAATTGACTGGATTAAATCTGGTTCAGCTTTGAATAAAATCAGAGAAGAACTTAAGTCTTAGTCCTTTTTATTTATAATTTACAAAGGCTCAGTCTGAAAAATGATTGAGCCTTTTTTTGTAAAGCTGAACCTTTTAGACTTTGTTTTATTTAACTATGATTTATAGCTTTATTTTCCAAAACAATGGCGTCTGTTTTTTCTAAAATTATTGGGCTGTTAAATCCTTCAAGGATACTTGTCATTCTTTATATCGTTGGATTTTTTGGTGTGACAATACCTATTCATGAGGATTTCATGATGTTAACACCTTTAAATTTATTAACTACTTTTTTAGTAGCCTTGTATGCTGACAAGAATAGAAATTATGCTTTGTATCAAGGGCTGTTTATCATTTATACACTAGGTTTAATAATAGAGTTAATCGGAGTGCACAATGAATTTTTATTTGGGAAATATGCTTATGGAGCAACACTTGGTTTCAAAATATACGACACGCCTTTAATTATTGGAATAAACTGGGCCATGTTGGTGTATGCCTCCAGCTCTTTTACAAATAAATATTTCAAAAATTATAATATACTGTTGAAATCTGCCTTAGGTGCTCTGATTATGGTGTCCCTGGATGTTTTGATTGAGCCCGTAGCAGTAAATTACGATTTCTGGACATGGTCCAATCCTCCAATCAACGAATTGATTGTAGCTCCATTGAGAAATTATTTAACTTGGTATCTAGCAGCTTTTCTTTTGAATATTCTATTTCATAAACTAGCCCCGCAAACTCAAAATAACGTTATTGAGTTGTTATTTATCCTTCAGATGTTATTCTTTGCCTGGATAAACTTATTCGTAATTTAAGGATGGATTATTCCAATTTTCAAACTGTCTTACAATGAAATTAAAATTTTGCGGTGCTGCAAGAGATGTTACTGGGTCTTGTCATTTATTAACTTTGGATACTGGGCTAAAAATCTTACTGGATTGTGGAATGTACCAGGGTTTGGAAGAACCAGGAGAACAACGTAATGAAAAGTGGCGATATTTTGAGCCTTCAGAAATTGATATTTTAATTCTATCTCATGCCCATATTGATCATATCGGGTTGGTACCGAAATTGGTCAGAGATGGATTTAAAGGTGAAATCTATTGTACTCATGCCAGTAGAAGTTTAGCAAACATCATGTTGTTGGATTCTGCCAAGATACAAATGAATGATTCCAGTAAAGATCATCCGCCACTCTACAATATTCATGATGTTTATGTTTGTATGAAACAGTTTGTAGGCATAAGTTACGGAAGATGGCAACAAATCAGAGAGGGTTTAAAATTACAGTTCAGAGACGCAGGGCACATTTTAGGATCTGCCTCTGTAACTTTGGAAATTACGAAGGAGAATGGTAAAACAGTCAAAATTGGATTCACCGGTGATATTGGTAGACCAGAACGTCCTATTTTAAATGATCCTGTTCCTATGTCTGAGGTTGACTATTTAATTTGTGAATCAACCTATGGCAATCGACAACATGAAGATAAAATCGCTCAGATAAAGGAGTTGCAGCATCTGGTTAGAGATACCTGTATTATCAATGAGGGAAAACTTTTAATACCAGCTTTTAGTCTTGGCAGAACCCAGGAAATAGTCTACATGTTGGATCAGCTTGAAAACGAAGGAAAATTACCCCCTGTTCCTATCTACGTTGACAGTCCGCTATCCTATAGTGCTACTGAAGTTTACAGATTGCACCCAGAATGTTATGATGAGGAGCTCTTCGACTATATGGCTACAGACCCTAATCCTTTTGGATTTTCCAGACTTCACTATATCAGAGAGGACGGGTTAGCTGATAAAATAGCGGAGAGTAAAAAACCATGTATTGTTATAGCTTCTTCAGGAATGATGGATGCCGGCAGGGTTAGAAGGCATTTGTTCCATGTCCTAAGGAAGAAAAATAATACTTTACTGATCGTTGGTTATGCGCCACCTTATACGCTGGGGGGTAAATTAAGAGCGAGGACAGACCATGTCTTTTTATATGGTGAAAACGTTCCAGTGAAGTCAAAAATCAAAATTATGGATTCTTTCTCCGCTCATGGAGATATGTATGAAATGTATGATTTTATTAAAAATCAAAGAAATTGCAGGAAAATATTCCTGGTACATGGCGAGTACAATGTTCAGGTAGAGTGGCGCGATTTCCTTTTTGACAACGGTTTTAGAAATATTGAAATTCCTGATATGGGGGAGGAGTTTGAGCTTTGATTTTAATTGGACTGATCATTTCTATATTTAAAATCATAGAGATTA
>JBILRD010000430.1:0-2523 GCA_044372845.1 Saprospira sp.
GACCAGGAGTAAGCTCCCAAGGCAGCTGCTCCTCCAAAACCAGTGGCAAAAAGCTGTATAGTATCAATCCTATTAGGACAGACAAATTGTTTATTGAGGTCTAATTGCAGGTTTTCTAAATCTAATCTGTATGAAATAACCTGTTGAGCAGGAATAGGACAGGCACCATCACTTATAAAAATTAAAAAGTTATAAGATCCTGTTGGAACAGATGCGGTTGGTACATTGAAACATACTCTAGCTCTATTAAAACCTGGAGAAATATAGGTTACTGTATAAGAAGCACCAGGAATAAAGGTAGCGATATCACTTGAAATTCTTAAACTATCACCAGTATTTGGGTCAGAGACATCGATACATAAATTCAAAGTATTACCGCCACAAACATTAACACTGGTTACAATTCCAGAAGTATCAACAACACCCTGGCTAACTGTAAAACTATCAACCTGGGAAGATTCGTTCGTACAATTATTCAAAACAATAACAGTAACCTCTCTACGTGTGGTTCCTATAAGAATACCATTTCTGTATTCTTGAATTTCAAATCCTATCACTGCATATTGTTGCTGACCAGCACATGGTGTGAATACCATTTGCCCATTTGAAGGGTCCAATGTAAATGTATTATTGGTACATAAAGGTTGTGTTGTAGTAAAACCACCACCATAAGCAATATTACCACCAGGAGGTGCACCATTTAAAGGGTTAGCAACAGAAAAAACCAAAGAATCACCGTCAGGATCAACGGCACCATGATTATAATAGGTTGGCTGCCCAGCACAGGTATACAATATTGGTATATTTGAAAACTGAGGAGAGCTGTTACAAGGTTGGGTCCATTGTGGATGATTGGTATTTATTATTGTTTGGACATAAGTTGTAGCGCTACCTCCATTTGGAAAATTTGTAATGGCTGAAGTTCTGCAACATTCTGAAAAGCTGATTTGCAAGTTACTACAACCGGTTCCTATGGTGGCTGTTCCTTCATATACATACTCTTGAACTCCAGGATTTGAACCACCGGAACAAGAAGAAGTATTTATATTACAAAGTTGAGATACATTGGTTGTAGAAATAAGTGTCATTGGTACTGGTATACTTGGCATACAAGAACCTCCATTCAATGTAACAATTAAAGATCCTCCACCTGGTGTGATACCATTACAATCCCTATAGTAGACTAATCTAAATCGATATCTGCCTATAGCTGGATCAATACAACTATAAGTCAAATCAATTGCAACACCGTGTGATGCCAATATTTCATTTGAATAAGATAATAATAGGGAAAAAACTGTGCTAAAGATGAAAACTAGTTTTTTAAATCCTCGAAGCATGGTTGTTTAGTTTATTTTTGGTAGAGTTGATTTATTTAATTACAATCACAACGAAATTCAATTAACATTTGTGTTTTTGGTCAGAACTGTTAATTATTTCTATGAAATCATCTGCATTTAAAGATGCTGATCCAACAAGAGCGCCGTCAATATCATTTTGCAGAAAAAGGTTAGCAGCATTTGAGGCATTTACGCTGCCCCCATACAAAATAGATATTCTCTCAGAGACATCAGAACCGTATTGATTTTCAATAAATTTTCTGATATTTTGATGCATTTCCTGAGCTTGTTCCGGACTTGCAGTTTTGCCTGTTCCAATAGCCCAAACAGGTTCATAAGCTATGATAATTTTCTGAAAGTCTTCATTTGAAAGATGAAACAAACTATCATGTATTTGACTATTAACAAATTTCAAATATTCCCCGTTTTCTCTATGTTCTAAATATTCCCCGCAACAAAAAATGGGCGTTAAACCTGCTGACAATACAGCTTCAACTTTTTTTGAAATTATAGACTCAGTTTCATGAAAGATTGACCTTCTTTCGGAATGTCCAATAATAACATATTCAGCTCCAACTGATTTTAACATTGAAGCAGAAATTTCACCTGTGTAGGCGCCTGAATCTTTTTCATGACAATTTTGAGCCCCCAAAGATAAGTTTGGACAATCTTTGAGCATGTTATAAATCGTTTGCAGGTGTATGAAAGGGGGACAAAGGACAATCTTTGATTTAAGTTCGACTTTCTCAAACTTTGAAATTATTGTGTTGGCAAGGACTATTCCTTCAACGTATAGCTTGTTCATTTTCCAGTTTCCTACAATCAAAAAATTTCTGTTTATCATGTATAATTATAAGTTAGCTTTGGTACAAAAATACAATAAAATTTAATAGTACCAATTTACATATAGATTGAGGAAATTATTTTTCCACCCTAAAATAGAGTTATACCGAAATCTTTATTTTTTCTCCCATGATCTGTGGACTTGTTTGAAGAATATAAAGATCCAATATAGCTTTTGGACGAGCAAAGTATTCTCTTAATAAAGTTTTACTGGAAACTTGATTTGGGTATTTTGCACTAAATCCTATAGCATCCATTCCATAAAATCTAGCGATAAAAAGAGCTCTGTAATTATGAAATTCCTGCGAAATGATGATAACACTTTTTTTCTGAAAGATCT
>JBILRD010000388.1:0-2867 GCA_044372845.1 Saprospira sp.
ACATTCAATGAAGTAGCATCTTTATTTTTGATTTTTTCAACATTTTCATTAGTCCATAACCTATTCAAATCAGCATCTACAAACCTGACTCCTTTTTTTGATGCTTCTAGATTTCCGATTACACCTACTATTTTACCGCGAAAATCGAACTTATTATTTTTTGTATATTCTAAATCTATAATCTCAAAAAGAGATTCTACTGCTTTTTTTCCAGCAGGCTCATTGCCATGAATTTGAGTTAAAACTACTAATAATGGCCCGGGTAAAGAACCCGACCGCTCACTAATAATTCCTGGATTTGATAACATTATGAACTGCTATGTATTTAATTACCTTTATAATAAGTTGCCTCAGACAATACATACATAAGTCTAAGGGGGTCAGTCCTGTTCAATTTTAATTTACCTTGGATTACAATGGGTTTATCAAGCCTGTAAATGAGGGGAGATTTTGTTTCTAATTCAATAACTGATTCTGGACCGGCGCCACCACAAAAAAAACAAGAACTATAAGGAAATGCAGATAAAGTCATTTTTCCTTTACTTAATTCAGCTGGTATAATATATCCTTTAAGAAAAATGACTTTGCCCTCGTAGGCTTCAATAGATTTACCAAAGATAGGCGTGTAGATTACCTCACCACTTTCAGCATCTAAATTTGATTTATATTTGACCTTACTTAAAATTTTCCAAAAATACATATCGTCCGACTCAGGAGTCTGACCAAAAACAGTTATTGGAAAAACGAGCAAAAAGATAAAACGTATCAGCATAGATGATTATTTGATTTTGACAAATTTAAGAATCTTTGTTCAAGATATTGAAAAAACAATGCCAAAATGAATAGCTTTTACTACTAAACATAGAAATTAAGCTGTTTTAGCTAAAAGTTTCGTAACTTTTAAAAGTTTAACTGCAATAAAGTTTGTAAAAAAAAACACTATTCTTATATTTGCAATCCCAAAGACAATAGATACCTCTTAAATAGGTTCCGTAGCTCAGCTGGATAGAGCATCTGCCTTCTAAGCAGACGGTCACAGGTTCGAATCCTGTCGGGGCCACAAAAACCTTGGTTATGCCAAGGTTTTTTTTTATTTTTATTATCAAAGTGGCAATATTTTTGGTTATAGAATTTAATTCATTATCCAATCTCATTTCTATAAATGTTGAATTCTAAAAAACTCTTAACCCTTACAATAATATTGATTCTCTTTTATTCCTGCCAAAAAAAGGAAGATCCATCAATTTTATATTGTAAATCCAAGGAAGTTTTGGTTTTAGAACTACCGTTTGACAAAAGCTCTGCCAAAATAATGATTTATCGAGGGGACGAAGTAAAATTGCTGGGAGATACTATTTATAAGAAAAATAGTGACAGTATTGTTTTGGACAGCAGTCAATTTTATGTAAATGTTTCGGCTAAAAGAGGAGTAATTGGATGGGTATTTCAAAAAGATCTACAAAAAGATAAAATTGTTTTAAGTCCAAAACAAAAAAACACTAGGGAGAAAAAAGCAAAATCAATTAACATTGATAGCTTAAATATTTTACAAGATTCTACAATCAACAATAAAATAAAAGCAGATACTATTCAAAAATTAGATAGTTAATTATATCAAGAAAAAGAGACAAAACCATCACTTTTCCAAAAAAAATAACCATTCTGCAAAAAATAAATACATGATTAATATTACATTTTATTGAAATATAAATGTAAATTGTATTTTAGCTAAAATAGATTTTTTTATCAAATCCTAACTAAACTCCACAATTCATGAAAATCAGATCAATTACTTTTATTCTATCTCTAATATTATTTCTAACCTTTACTTCATGTACAAGTACTGTAAGATTTAGAGTGATGAAACCAGCAGTAATAGATGTACCTAAAGATATTCAAAACCTGAGCACTGCAAACAGATATAAGCCTGACAAGCCTGCCAATCAATTTTTAAATGTATTGGAGGGTTTATTTTCCGGTGAAGGTATTGGAACGGACAGAAGAGGCGCTGAAGCATGCCTAGAGGCTTTTTCTGTAATACTCAATGAATCTCCAAGATACAAATTTTCAAGATTATCAGTCGATTTAAAGGGCACTGGTACTGCCAATTTCCCAGCACCGCTTGAAATTTCAGAGGTAAAAAGATTATGTCAAATGTCCAATTCTGATGCACTTGTCACAATTGAAGCATTTGATTCAGACAGTAAAATGGATTACAGCACCAGTATAGCTCGTGAAACAAGAAATGGGCAATCTGTTGATGTCACTAAATTCAAAGTTAATGCCGGAGTTCGTGTAACTGTAGGTTGGAGAATGTATCGAGCCACTGATGGTGCAATTATTGATCAATATACAATGGTTGAAACAGTCAATTTTTCAAGAGAAGGAAATTCTAAAGATGAAGCTAACAGAAGACTACCCAACAAGGACGCAATGACCAGAGAAATAGGTAAGGTAGTTGGAAATCTTTATGCTACAAGAATTTCACCAGCCTGGTTTTTTGTTAACAGAGATTATTTTTCCAAAGCAAAGGGTGCCCCTGAAATGAAAATCGCCAAAAAAAGCGCAAGAGTAAATGACTGGGAAGGAGCTGCCAAAATATGGAAACAACTGTCTAATAATCCTAACCCAAAAATTTCAAGAAGAGCTATGTATAACATGGCAGTAGCTTCTGAATATTTAGGAGAGTTAGACTCAGCAATTGATTGGTCTGAGAAATCTTATAAATTAGGTCTAAACAAAGCCTTGAATTACAATGGAATTCTTAGACAAAGATTATTTGACCAACAAAGACTTGACAATCAACTTTCTAAACCTGAGAACTAATAAAAGTGAATCTTAATCCATTCCATTTAGCTATTCCCGTA
>JBILRD010000016.1:0-12337 GCA_044372845.1 Saprospira sp.
TTTTTTTGGACATCAATTAGTTATTCATTTAAAAACCGAATATTTTACTTCAAAGGCTAATCATTCCAATAGTGTAGACAATCATGATGTTCCTATCCCCCACTTTGGAGTTGTTTTGGAGTGGGATGATTTTAACCAGTTTGCGAAAAAATTGATTGACTTAAAAATTCAATTTGAGATAGAACCTTATATTAGATTTGAAGGGCAAGTTGGTGAGCAAATGACTATGTTCTTTTTAGACCCTTCAGGAAATGCTCTAGAGTTTAAATCATTTAAAAATAGAAGTAATTTGTTTCAAAAATAGAATTTTAACAACAGTTTTATATTGTAAATACAACTAATATAATTCACAACGTTAAAATTATTTTTAATCTTAGATCAATAAAAAATATATTTATTTATCTTTGTTATTAAAGCCAATAAAAAAAATTATGCGTCAGTTACTAATTTTAACTATTCTATTCAGTAATTCATTGTTATTTTCCCAAAATTACTTGCACCTCGCAGAAAGAGCGTATATGGAAGGGAGATTTAAGGATGCTATGAAATATTACGAATCCTTATTTACAAATACTGACTTTACTACAAATGCAAAAAAACCAGCTGAAACATATTTAAGCTATGCAGATGCTTGTAGACTTTCTATGGAATTCAAAAAGGCCAGTGACAATTATAACAAAGCCTTCAACCTTGACAAATCTATAGATTCAAGAGCTATACATCACTATGACAATGCTTTTTGTTTAAGAGGTATTGGTCAATTCAAAAAAGCAATATCTGAATTTGAAAAATTTCTTGATTTGGATAAACCAAACCAAAAATTTAAAGATTTATACGAAAGAGCAGACCAACTTATCAATTCTTGCAGAAAAGCTGAGGACCTTATCAAAAAACCAATTTCAAATTTCAAAGTAACACAATTAGACTCAAATATTAACACAAACTTAAACGATTTTGCAGTTCATATTGTAGATAATGACCTTTACTTTTCAACATTGAAAGTAAAACCTAAAGAACAGATTACTGAAAATACTATATTTTCTGAAAAAACACCAGATGACGGAACAGGTAGAATATTCATTTCATCAAATATGGGTACTGAGGAAGCTATTGCCTTACCTGAATTAAATGAAGGTGGGAAAAATGTTGGAAACTCAGCTCTTAGTCCAGATGGCCTTAGAATTTATTATACTATTTGCGAGGAACACAATTACGAAAATAGTGGCTGTCAAATATATATGTCAACCCGTGAGAGCATTGGTTCTTCATGGGGACTTGGTGTACAAGTACCATTTAATTCAAAAAAATTCACGAACACACATCCTAATATATCATTCGATAGTACCCTTACAAAAGAAGTAATCTATTTCGTTTCGAACAGAACAGGAGGATATGGAGACATGGACATATGGTGTGTTACCTACGATGGCAACAATAATTATGGTATCCCTTTCAACCTAGGTCCAAGTATCAATACAAAAGGAAAAGAAGTTACTCCTTACTACCATGAAAAAACTCAGACCTTATATTTTAGTTCAGATTGGCATGCAGGCTTAGGCGGATTCGATGTTTTCAAGTCTAACAATAATTTTGGAAAATTAAAAAAGCCAATCAATGTTGGAATTCCTCTGAATACGCTTGCCAGTGATCTTTATTTTTACATCGACCCTAAAAATGATTCCCTTGGTTTTGTATCCAGCAACAGAAAAACAGAATATGGATTATTCGGTGAAAAATATTCTAACAACATCTATAAGTTAGATTTACCTGAAAAAATTGAGCCAGGAGAAGATACAACTTTTGCAGCGAGAGAATTAGCAAGATTAGAAAAAGAAAAAGAACAAGCTTTAAACGACCAGCAAACAGCTGACAATCCGGAAGATATAGTTAAAGTTGACAATGAATCCAAACAAGACATTGCCAACAATGAGGTAACAATGGAAGACTTAGAAAAAATGCTTCCTTTAACACTCTATTTCCATGACAACTCTCCTGATTCGACATATATTTTTCCAAAAACTGAAAAAACTTATGACGATATCTATACAAAGTATAGGATAATGGAGGATGAATATACACTGGAATATTCAAGTCAATTTGCAAAAATAGAAGACATGAAATTGGCTCAAAACAGAATTAAAAAGTTCTTTAGAGACAATGTTGAAAGTGAATTCAAACAGAAAAATGAGTTTTTCGAAATCCTTCAAAAATTACTTGAAAAAGGAGAGTCATTTGAATTATACCTAAGAGGTTATGCAAGTCCGCTAGCTTCAAAAGATTACAATGTACTCATCTCCCAAAGACGTATTGATTGTTTTAAAAATGAAATATATAACGTAGGTAATGGTAACCTAAAAAAATACCTTGAGAACGGAAGTCTTAAATTGATTGAATTGCCATATGGCGAGTCTGAATCACCGGAAGGTATCAGTGATGACCCTAATGATCCTAAAAATTCTATTTACAGCCCTGAAGCAGCGCTTCAAAGGAAAGTTCAAGCTGAGGCAATCAAAAGAAAAAGTAAATAAATATAAAACCCCAAAACAAATTTGGGGTTTTTTTATAATTTGGTTCTCTAGTTTAAAATTAGAATTTTCAATAATATTATATTTACAAAATATATTATCTTCTAAAACTTTTAATCATGAACAATAATATCGGAATACCTCAAGTTGATTTATCGAAATTTATAAAGGGTGATTCAAATTCTAAATTAGAATTTGTTAACGAACTTGGTAAAGCTTTTTCTGAAATAGGCTTCGTCAGTGTTATAAATCATGGAATACCATTGGAACTTGTCAATAAATTCTTTAAACTCTCTGAAAGTTTTTTTGCACTTGACTATGAAACTAAATCAAAGTATGAAGTCAAAAATGGAGCCGGTCAGAGAGGATATACCTCTTTTGGGAGAGAGCACGCGAAACATTCCAATGTAGGTGATCTTAAAGAATTTTATCAATTTGGGCAAGATTTACCCGCAGGTCATGAATTAGAGCATGAATATGAAAAAAACATCTATGCCCAGGAATTTCCTGAATATGAAACTGTATCTCAAGAACTATATCGTTCTTTTGAAAAATCCGGAGGCTATTTATTAGAGGCAATAGCTATTTATTTAAAATTGGATCAAAATTATTTCAACCAACATATTGAAGGCGGTAATAGTATTCTAAGAGCCATACACTACCCTCCTATTACGTCTGAACCAAAATCTGCCATCAGAGCCGAAGAGCACGAAGATATCAATTTAATAACCTTATTATTTGGTGCTTCAGCAGATGGTTTGCAAGTAAGACCTATTGGGCATGAATGGATAGATGTCAAGGCATTGGGAGATAGTATCGTAATAAATGTTGGAGATATGTTACAAAGACTCACCAATAATGTTTTGCAATCTACAACTCATAGAGTAGTGAATCCACCAAGAGAACTTTGGCACACCTCTAGAATTTCAATTCCTTTCTTTTTACATCCAAGGTCTGATATGGATTTAAGTTGCCTGGCAGATTGTATTACGAAAAACAATCCCTTGCATTATGAACCAATAACTGCTGGAGAATATCTCAATGAAAGACTTAGAGAAATTGGTCTAAAAAAATAGTTTAATTTTAGAGACTCCTAGAACTTTAAAAAAAAATATAAAAAATA
Source organism: Saprospira sp. (assembly GCA_044372845.1). Lineage (GTDB taxonomy): Bacteria > Bacteroidota > Bacteroidia > Chitinophagales > Saprospiraceae > Saprospira. The sequence goes on from JBILRD010000016.1 coordinate 3,649, forward strand.
TTATTTTATACTCTTAATACTATAATTTAGCGGTCTCTTTGTAATACAAAGAGACCTTTTTTTGTTAAAATCTTATTAACAAATTAAACTTTATTGTTCAATTTTAATTTTTGGCACGTTTCTGATAGGAATATCATCAAAGGTTAAATATTGTTAGATCTTAATTAAAATTAGATATTATGAAAAAAATTGCATGCTTACTCCTTATACTTTTCGCAATAAATACTCAATCATTTAGCCAAAGATTTGCCTATGTTGATATGGATAAGATTTTGGAATCTGTCCCTGAATACACCCAGGCACAAAAAGATCTGGAAGAAATAGCTGAAAAATGGAGACAGGAAATTTCAAAGGAATATGATAAAATCGATCAGATGTACAGAGATTACCAGGCAAGAGAAGTGTTGATGAGTGATGAAATGAAAAAACAAAAACAAGATGAAATTGTAGCCAAAGAAAAGGATGTTAGAGATCTTCAGAAAAAGAGATTTGGTCCAGAAGGTGAAATGTTTCAAAAAAGACAAAGCCTTGTCAAGCCTATTCAGGAAAAAATATACTCAGCCATTGAAAAATTCTCTAAGGAAAGAAACTTTGATATGATTTTTTCAGCTCCAGATGGATCAACAATTATTTACATTAAAGCAGATAAGGATGTAACTTCAGAAGTCATTAAAAGTCTTCAGAAATAATCTTTTGTCTGTAAATTTATAAATACAAAAAAATGAAACTAATACAATTCTTAGCCTATACAATATTATTCTTTGCTATTATCTCCTGTAAAAATAATGAAGAGAAAAAAGTAACATTTCAAGGTGAACAAAAAATAGCCTATGTTGATCCTGAAGAAATTATTCCAAATATGCCCGAGTATTTATCTGCTAAGGCCGAACTTGATCAATTAAAATCGAACCTTCAATCTCAATTGGAGAATGATCAGCGTAAGGCAGAACAATATTACTCTAGTTTTACAAACAAAGTTCAACAAGGTATATTGTCACCTGCACAACAAAAATCAGAAGAAGCTAAATTGATGAAAATGCAGGAGGATCTTCAAAAAAAAGCAATGGTGATGGAACAGGATATGATAAAAAAAGAGGAAGAAATGACCAAACCAATGTATGATAAATTCAACGCTGCTCTAAAAGAATTGGCTAAAGCGAAAGGCTACTCTTATGTTTTCGATAAAAAATTACTTTTGTACTCTGAAGGTGGCATAGATGCCACCAGTGACCTTAAACAGAAACTAAACTTAAAATAATTTTATACTCAAAATCAAAAATCTTTCAATATGAAAAACAATTTTTTAATCAACTTTATTTTTTTAGCGCTATTCTCATTTGCATCTTTCAATAGTTATGCACAAAATCAAAAAATAGCTTTCGTCGATGCTGATGCAATTTATCCAAATATGCCAGAAGCAAAAGCAGCCAAATCTGAACTGGAGCAATTCAAAAGTATACTCGAAAAACAACTCGAAGGTGAACAGGCTAAAGCTCAACAATATTATGCTGATGTTATGAAGAAAATTCAAGAAGGATCGCTAACGCCCCTTCAACAAAAATCAGAGGAAGAAAAATTGATGAAAATGCAAGAAGATCTTCAAAAAAAAGCTGCCAAAATGGATGAAGACCTTCAAAGCAAACAACTTGAAATGTATAAACCAATTGAAGATAAATTTGATGCAGCTTTAAAAGCGGTTGCCAAAGCGAATGGATATAGCTATATCCTTGATAAAAAACTCTTACTTTATTCTGATGGTGGCGAAGATGCAACAGCAAAAATCAAATCACAACTTGGAGTACAATAATCTAGAATTTTTCAAAATAATATTATGAATAAGCCTTATCTTCTATATTTTTTAAGCACTTTTATTTTAACATTAGGTAGTTTACAACTCAAATCTCAAGTTGTATTAGCTCATGTAAATTCTGATTCAATAATTCCAAATATGGCATCATATCAAATTGCCAAATCGGAAATTTTGACCTATACCAACATCATGCAAAAGCAATTTGAAGGTAAACAAGCCGAAATGGAAATGTATTATCTTGAATTGACTAATAAGAAAAAACAAGGTCAATTATCTCCAAAACAAGAAAAAGACGCTGAAGTTAAATTACAAGAAATGGAAGCCAATCTTCAAAAAGTAGGTAAAGAAATTGAAGCCCAAATTTATGAGAAAGAATCTTCATTGATGAAACCTGTTTATGAAGAATACAACAAAGCTATCAAAGAGGTAAGTAAAGAAAATGGATACACTTACATACTTGATGTAAAATTAACTTTGTATAATGATGGTGGAATTGATGCTACAAAAAAAATTGCCGCTAAACTAAATATTAAATAACTAAAGATCCCAACTAGTTTGGGATTTTTGTTACCTATAATATTCTTAAATAATAATACTTTGAATAGAATGAAAAAAATCAGTTTCATATTATTTGCTACAGTTTTATTGGCGTCCTGTTTTCCAAAAAAAGAGCTTACCAATAATAATAACAGAATCAATAGATATTTCCCTGAAGCATTAGGAGAAATCGTTTTAAATATGCCTTTTGAAGAGGTTATAAAATTAAGACCCAACATCGCTCCTGTAAATTACGTGAATGACGCCTTTAGCTTTAGAAAGGAATATGTTGAGGAAATCAATCAGGATGGTATCCAGAAAGTAGTATACTTTTTTGATGCTGATAATCATGTTCCGCTTTATGAAACAATTATTATTTTTGACTCTGAAAAGAAAAGAGATAGTGAAGCTTCAAGATTACTTGGACAACCTAATCATGAAAATAATACGGAATGGATATTGGATTCCAGACAAAACTTTAAAGTCAAGGCCTGGAAATTCGAAAATAAATTAGTTGTTGCCGGAATTATTAAAGGTACCGAGTGGGAAGAATAAAAAATTAAGTTTTACATTTTATAACTTATCTATAGACAAAAAATTGACAGGTATTTCTCTTGTCAATTTTTTTAATTAAGAAAATGACTGTAGCTGCCATCATAACTCTTATTATTATTGTATTGGCTATAATCCTGTTCGCAACTGAATGGATTTCTATTGATTTGGTTTCCATTATTGTAATGCTTTTGCTTATTCTAAGCGGTGTTATAAGTCCTGAACAAGGTGTGTCTGGTTTTAGCAATAAAGCTACCATTACTGTTGCATTTATGTTTATCATTAGTGCCGCTATTTTAAAAACAGGTGCACTGCAAGTTTTTACTCATAAAATATCCTCTTTGTTTAAAAAAAACTATAAGGTAGGATTATTTGTATTCCTCTTATTCATTGCTTTTATTTCTGCATTTATAAACAATACTCCAGTTGTTGCAGTATTTATACCGGTTGTTATTCAAATTGCACGCAAAATAGGTAAAAGCCCTTCTCAACTGCTCATACCTCTCTCCTATGCAGCAATTTGGGGTGGTGTATGTACTCTTATTGGTACTTCTACAAATATTGTAGTAAGTGGTGTTGCAGAAAAAGCCGGAATAGAACCAATTAGTTTATTTCAAATGACACCAGTTGGTATCATTCTGACGATTACAGGTATTTTATTTTTAGTCTTCGGTGGGACCAGGCTTTTACCAAATAGAGAAAACGATCAGGATCTGGAGAAAAAATTCGGTTTTAAAAATTACATCACTGAAATCGTACTCCTTCCCAATTCTGATTCTATCGGTAAAAAATTGATGGATTCCAAAATTATTAAGGACTTTGATCTGGATGTTTTACAAATAAAGAGAGGAAACAGTGAAATCATAATGCCTAGCGGAGATTTTACACTTGAATCAAACGATATTCTAAAGGTTCGATGTGATATTGACAAGATTAAAGGTTTGAAGGACCGTGCCAAAATTGAAGATGACGGTATTACTATGCTCTTGGGAGACTCAAAACTCACCAGCAGAAATGTTGCTCTGGTCGAATTGGTAGTCGCTTCAAATTCAGATTTTCAAGGCAGAACCCTAAAAGAATTAGACTTTAGAAGACGATTCAGAGCAATCCCATTGGCTATCAGACATAGAAAGGAAGTTTTACACAGCGACTTGTATGATACTAAATTAAAATCTGGTGACATCATACTCGCGGAAGTAAAAACGCATTATTTAAAGGAGTTGAAAAAAATGGAAAATGAAAATGATAGTCCATTTATACTTCTTTCTGAAGATACGATGCTTGATTTTAATCTGAAAAATTTCACAATTGTATTAACTGTGATCTTCGCTGTTATTTTAACAGCTGCATTTGGTTGGATAGATATTATGGTCGGTTCTATAGCTGCCGTATCCATTCTTGTTCTTAGTCAATGTCTTACAATGAAAGATGCTTATGAATCTATAAATTGGCAGGTTATTTTTTTATTAGCTGGTTCTCTAAGCATGGGGGTTGCTATGAATAATACAGGATTGGACTTACTCTTAGCAAAAAATCTTGTTCATCATTTAGAAGACTGGGGCCCCATTGCCGTAATGTCAGGCCTTTACATTCTTACAGCACTATTGGGTGAGCTTATGTCAAACAATGCTACAGCAGCTTTAATAACTCCTATAGCAATAGCTACTGCCCATCAATTAAATGTAGACCATCTTCCTTTTCTAATGGCTGTAACATTTGCTTCATCTGCATCATTTATGACACCAGTTGGTTATCAAACCAATGCAATGGTTTATGGCGCAGGACAATATAAATTTATGGATTTCTTTAAAGTTGGCTTGGGTATCAGCATTATTTTCTGGATTATCATAAGCATACTAATTCCTATATTCTATCCTTTCTAATCATTTTATTTTTAATATAAATCATCTCTTTTAAAAGCTGAATTATCGAATTTAATGTTAATTTTGTGTGTTAATTAAGGTTAAAAAATATTTGTCTAAATAGTTCTATACAAAAAGTTCTTGAAGCTACGCTCTCATGTTAAGTAGAAACAATATCCGAATAAAAGTTTTACAAACGCTCTATGCTCATGATTTGAACCCATCAAACAGTCAAAGTTTAGAGAAATTTCTCATTAAATCCATCAATGATAGTTACAGACTATACTTACTAACTATATTATATATAGAAAAAGTAGCGTCCTACAGCTTAAAGGATTTTGATATCAAATCCAAAAAATACGTTCCAACTGAAGATGACAAAAAAGCGTCTTCTAAATTATATGAAAATCCTGTCATCAAGTCTTTGAGAGATAATGATGTTTTTCAAAAAATATTAAAAAAAGAAGGCATTCATCAACTTATCGATGATGATTTGGTACGAAAGTTATTCAAAGCCTTTTCTGAAAATGATTATTATGAAACGTACAGATCTGCTCAAAATACTCCCGTTAGAGAACATCAATACGCTGCTGTAAAATTATATATGGTAATGTGTGAAAATGAGCTTTTCACTGAACAATTATCAGATATTTTTCCAAGCTGGGAAGATGATGAATCACTTGTTTATGGAGCCGTTAAAAGAAGTATTCGTGAATTGCCAAATAATCCACAGTTTTTTGTTGAACAATTGCCTAATACTGAGTTTGTTGATGAATTGGGTAAAGATTTATTAAATAAAGTACTCAAATACGAAGAGGATCTTCAACAAATGATTGCCTCCAGATTAAAAAATTGGCAGGAAGATCGAGTAGCACTTTTGGATATGATGATGATGAAAATGGCAATTTGTGAATTTATGTACTTTGATACAATCCCTACCAAAGTAACAATCAATGAATATATCAACATTGCCAAATTATACAGTACCGACAAGAGTAAAAAATTTGTCAATGGAATTTTGGATAAACTAATGCAAGAGTTAATTGAAGAAGGTAAAATTGTTAAAACTGGAAGAGGTCTTATAGACGAATAATATAAACCATAAAAAACCAATATTATGCGCAATATTATAATTTACATTTTTTTTCTAAGCCTATCGATTGCTTATTTAAAAGCTCAAAATACTGAACACAAAAATGCCTTAGGTTACAAATTATTTGTTTCCGATTATCTTTCTTTGGACAAACAATACAGACAAGAGGTATTTGCCAGAGATTCATCTTACAGATTTTTTCATCCTGATGATGTTAATTTCGGAGCCGAACTATCGTACAATAGATATCTCAATTCTTCATTGAATATATCTGTTCCATTCAGAGTGGGTTCTGTTGATGCCTATCATCTCAGAATAGACTCAACTGATGGTAATTGTATTGGTGAACCATGTAACAGGAGGTATTTCAGTAATGAATTATTCATGAGTACCAATCTTGCGGCCACATACAAATTCAACAATGGTTATATATTAAAGGAAGATTTTTTCCTGGCACCTTTTATCCAAACCGGATTTAATGCAGTATATTTCTCTAAAAGAGAAAAACATTTTGATATTCAAATTCCAGCAGCTGTAGGTTTAAATGTCAGATTGAACCATGATCTTTCTCTTCAGACACAAATGGATTTTAATTACTCTTTAATTTCACAAAAGCATAATTTCATTGTTTCCGCTGGGATTATTTGGAGTCGGTAGAATCAACAATTGAAGTAGGTAAAGATGAATAGTTTTAAAATAATTTTCATTACAAGCTTAGCTATCTGCCTCTTTTTTTCATGCAAAGAGGATGGAAAACAAGATCAAAATGGTGTGGGTTCTGATGAATCAACTCTTTATCATAATCCATTATCTGCTGATGATAAAACTAGCAGTAATCAAACAGCCAAGATTTTCTTTACGAATCCTAAGCATAATTTTGGACAAATAAATGAGGGTGATACTGTCGTTCACATTTTCAGTTTCAAAAATACAGGAAAAGTACCTTTAATTATCAGTAGTGCGACTGGAACTTGCGGATGCACTGTTCCAGAATGGCCAAAAAATCCAATCGAACCAGGCAAGAGTGGCGAAATTAAAGTATCTTTCAACTCTACAGGAAAATCAGGAACTCAAGATAAAGAAGTGTACATCGTTTCAAATTCAATCCCTAATAAAACAGTGCTAAGTATTAAAGCATTTGTTGTAGACAAGAAATAATTCTTTACTTTTTTAATATTTTTAATTTAATATGATGAAAAACCTTGATTTGATTATGCTTTGGCAAGCGCCAGCTCCACCTAGCGGAAATGGTGGATACCTAAATATCATCTTATTGGTAGTTGCTTTTGTAATTATCTATTTTATGATGATTAGACCTCAAAGTCAACAAAGAAAAAAACAAGCTAAATTTGCAACTTCCCTTAAAAAAGGTAAAAAAGTTGTAACTATTGGTGGAATGCACGGAGTAGTAGCAGAATTAACAGATACTACTGTTGAGCTTATTTTAGCACCTAAAATTCATATCACATTCCAAAGAGATGCTATTTCTATGGAATCAACAGAAGCAGCTTATGGACAACAAAGCGAAAGCGCCCCTGTCGAAAAACGTCAAGAAGAAACAAAATAAACTAAAAACTTATTTTAAAACTGATAGAGCAATACTGATGGTCTGCATCAGTATTGCTTTTCTATTCTGGTTATTTACCAAACTTTCCTATACCACAAAATCAACTATTAGCATTAAAGTAAATTATGTTTTACCTGCTGATAAAATATTGACTGTTCCTCCTCCCGATGAGATTGAAATGGATCTGGAGGCGAGTGGTTGGGATTTATTGTATGTTCATTTCTTCGTCAATAAAATTAACTTAGATTTTAATTTGACAGATAATCAATCAAAAACCATTATTGCAAGCACACTCAAGGGAAAAGTGTCCAAGCAACTAAAAAAAACGATAAATATTCTGGATATACGTCCAGATAATTTTATTTTAAACCCAGAACCTTTTGCAGAAAAAGAAATAGAAATAATCCTAGATAATAAAATTGAACTGGCTCCTCAACATTTTTTAAAAGATAGTATACTGATTGAGCCCAAAAAGATTAAAGTAAAAGGCCCCGCTTCTATAATAAGAGATATCAATAAATGGTATACTGAACCTTTGATTATAAAAAATGCAGAATCTAGTATCAATAAATATATTTCAATCAAATCCCATGAAAATCAGAATATTACTTTTAATCCTCAAAAAGTAATAGTTAATGCAAACATTGAATCTATCACCCAAAGAGATTTTGAAATAGAAATTGAAAAAATTGCTGTCCCTGATGACCTTTTATTGGTTCTTCTTCCAAAAAAAGTTAAAGTATCCTGTATTCTTGGATTGAATGACTATGATGACCTCAGTGCAGACCAGATAAAGGTAGTAGCAGATTTTTCAAAAATTAACATCTTGGAAAATTCTGAAATTAAACTAGACATAATCGATTATCCGAATTATGTTCAACAAATCAGAATATTGCCAAATAAGGCAGAGTATATTATAAAAAGTAAAAAATAATACCTCAATTTTAACTGCCTCAATCATGTTGTCTTTACATCTAAAGAGCTTTGAAGCTTACCTACAACTTGAAAAAGGACTAGCAGAAACCTCAATATTTTCCTATATGAATGATTTAAGGAAATTAGATGAATTCTGCAGCATAAAATCCTTTTCATTTGGTTTAAACGAGTTTAAACTATCTCATCTTCAGGAATTCATTCAGTATATAAACGAATTAGGACTTGCCAATACTTCTCAAGCAAGAATGACCTCCAGTATCAAATCATTTTTTTCATATCTGGTGCTTGAAAAAATTATAGAACTTAGTCCTGCAGATTTGTTGGAATCACCA
>JBILRD010000250.1:0-4095 GCA_044372845.1 Saprospira sp.
TGCTTTTAGCTGAATACAGAATGTTAACAACAATATATAAAAGAAATACTTTTTCATTATGGCACAATATTAAATTCTATAACTGAAATATAAGTTTTTGCTGTTACAGAAGGTGGAGGACAAATACAACTGGTACTGTAAGAACCACCAGAATTTGTGCATGTTTTAACATCTCCTGCTAAAGTTGTTCCAGATGGCAACCACAAAGGTGCTCCTGTATTCCCTAATCCTGATTTAGTTCCATTGACAATAATAGGAGTCGAACCAGCTACCTGACACTGTTGCAATGTAAAAGATGTCCACATGGTACTAGATCCGTTACAAGGCCCACAAGCACCTCCTGTTCCACTGTTTGGTTGATAATAATTCACAGCATCATAAACAATATTTTCTACTTTCCAGACTTTCCCCTGAGGCACAGTAATAGGCTGATCTGCAACTAATAGAACTCTATTAAACTGCAAATTTCCTTGCGAAAAACCATGGGATGACAACAAAAGACAGATAATAACTATATATAATCTCATTGGACGATGTTAAATTCAATTACTGAAATTTTATTCAAGCAAGTTCCACCAGACAAAGTGGCACCAGCTGGTAACCACAAGGGTAGTATCGTGTAAGAATGTACATAAAATCCACTGGAGTAAGCAAGAGGTAATGTTCCCTGACCAACTTTTGTAGGTACTCCGTCAATTACTATAGCAGCCATTTCGTAATTACTAGGACCACAACCACCTGAACCGGTTTGATAGGTAGTTGCACCTTGAGGGATATTATAAATGACACTTTCCACTTTCCAAACTTTACCAGCAGGTACTGTTTCAAGAGCTGTGACCAGTTTAATCTGATTAAACTGCAGATTGCCCTGAGCAAAGACAAAATTTGAAGTTAAAATAGCCAATATTATAAACAGCTTTTTCATGGCACAATATTAAATTCTATGATACTTACTTTAGTTGATGAACTGCCAACCAAGGTAACCGAAGCATTGGCAGGCAACCAAAAAGGCAAATTGTTATACCCTGAAGAAGTATTTAAAACAAAATAATTCAACCCAGCCCATTGTATCTGAAAATAGGCATTATTGGATGACATGGCAACACTTTCGATTTTCCAGACCTTACCCGCAGGAACAGTCACCTGATTACCGGCAGTAGGAGCATCTAAAATTAGAACCTGATTGAACTGAAGATTTCCTTGTCCAAAAACTTCCAATCCTAGGAATAATAAACTTATAAGCAAGAGGTTTCTCATCTAATCGTATCTATTATATTACTAAAAACCATCAATAGTATAAATCAAGGTGTTATTATTTGAGCCTACACCACCTGTTGATCCGCCTCCAGAACCAGCTAATGCAACCCATGCTGTACCATTGTAGAAATAAAATCCTGGAGTATTATCTGTTTGAAAAATCAATAAACCTGTTGCAGGAGTTGTGATTGCGTTTCTTTGAACCTGAGTCATTGTTGGCAATAGGACACCTTGGGTAGTTGATGCAACCTGGAAAGCTGCAGAGTTATTGGGACTTGATGTTCCAACTGATACACTTGAACCACTATTGTACAAATTTGAAGAAGCAACCCATGTTGTACCATTATTATACAAAGTCTGACCAGTAGTACCACTGACAAGTGGACCTGTTGGACCTACTGGACCTTGGATTCCCTGAGGACCCTGTGGTCCGGTCGCACCTACAGGACCGTCAGCACCAGTTGCGCCTGTTAGTCCTTGCGGACCTGCAGGACCCTGTAGACCAGTTAAACCGACAAGACCTTGAGCGCCCTGAGGACCAGTAGCACCTTGCGGACCAGTAGCGCCTTGCGGACCAGTAGCACCCGTCTGTCCGCGAACATATCCTGTATTTAATGTTTGGCCATTACTCAATGTAATGTAAAGACTATCGTTCTGAATAAATGAGTTGTTAACACTCACACCATTTTGTCCGTTTGTACCGGCAGGACCTTGAATACCAGTTGCTCCAGCAGGACCTTGTGGTCCGATGGGTCCTGTAGGACCAGCAGCACCTTGAGGACCTGTTAAACCTTGTGGACCAGTAGCACCAGCGGGGCCAGTCAATCCTTGTAAACCCTGAGGACCAGTAGCACCAGCGGGGCCAGTAGCGCCTTGCGGACCAGTAGCACCAGCGGGGCCAGTCAATCCTTGTGAACCCTGTGGTCCGATAGGGCCTATCGGGCCGGTTGCACCAGCTGGTCCTTGAGGACCAGTCAGGTTACTAGTGGTAAAGGAAGTTCCATCAGAATAATTAAAGGTATATGTACCATTACCATTATTGATAGTTGAAGTAATTCCTTTGCCATCTCTACCATTACAAATCGATTTGGTTTCGTTAGCAATAATTTCAGCATTATCGAGTGTGTTGTTTCTATTGGTATCCAAACCAATATATACAGTAACACCCCCGTTACGACAACCACCGCTTCTTGGATTTGTAGGTACTGTTCTGATCAATGTATTAAATCCCGGATTTCCAGGATTGGCTGATCTTTCTGCATACAATGCGTATGGTACACTCAACAGCTGATTTGTACCAACAATGCTATATGCTGTTGCACCATTAGGATCAATTTCTGTTTTCAAGAAATAAGGCCCTAAAGCCCAGTCAATATTTCCAATTGAATTAAATATCGATGTACCTCCTCCAATTTCTACAGAGGCAAGACCATCATTGTTGGTTGTGGGTCTGTGAGTTTCAGCAAATACGGCTATACCTGAAGCGGAACCTCGAAGAATACTAAAACGTATTCCAACAGCTCTGTTTACAACTAAATTTCCAGAGGCATCTCTGACTACTGCCTGATAGCTAAATTTTCGAGGGGCTTGAGCTTGTGTATTTTCAGTAAACCCAATCAAAAAAACTAATAATAATAAGTTGAATTTTAGGAATAAAGTGTTCATATTTAGTAAGATATTTTGACTATTTTAAAGGTTTTAATTGCTTGATCTTTGTGAATTACTCTTAAGAAATAAGTTGCAGGTAGTAATTCAGATGTACTAATTTCAGTGTAAGAACTGTTAATATTTTTAGTTGATATCAATCTGCCATTGATGTCAATAAGCTGACATATCAACTCCTGGCTGTCATAATTTTCAACCGTTAGATTTAAAAAGTCAATAGTTGGATTGGGAAATGCATTGAAAGTTAAACTTATTTCCCTAACCTCTTCACCACTGATGACAGATATTTGAAAAGGCTGAATGACACCCTGACTAATTTTTCCTGAATCAGACTGATAGGTTGTGTAGGCAATCTGCCCAACACTTTGAGAAGCTGAACCACCATGACCTTTGAGCTCTCCTGAGCCAGAAGTAAAGTTGTACTGAGCTGAAATGATTGAGCAACAGAATAAAAATGTTACAAAACTAAAATATTTCATATTTGATAAAATTTGTACACAATAATATTGAATACTAATCTAATTACTAAAAAATACAATGTTATTTAAATATTAAATTACTTTAACCTGCAAATCCTTTCCGCTGCAGCCTTCAAAGTTTCATCTGTCTTGGCAAAACAGAAACGAATTACTTTATTGTCCATCTTATCGGTATAAAAAGCAGAAATGGGAATCACCGCCACTCCAAATTCTTTTGTCATCCTGATAGCAAAATCGGTATCTGCTTCATCGCTGATTTGCGAGTAATCAGCCACCTGAAAATAGGTGCCCCTCGAAGGTTTACAAATCAATGGACTCTCTTTGATCAAATCTAAAAACAGGTCTCTTTTTGCTTTAAAAAAAGATGGCATAGTTTCGTAAACGGATCGATCTTCTAAATAATCTGCTATAGCGTATTGCATGGGTGTATTGGTAGAAAAGACATTGAACTGATGAATTTTTCTAAATTCATGCATCAATTTTTCATCACCGACAATATATCCTAATTTCCAGCCCGTTGCATGTAAGGTTTTACCAAATGAAAAAACAGCCATAGATCTGTTTCTCAATGCCGGATATTTCATAACAGAACAATGTTGAGCGCTTTCATCCAATACCAAATGCTCATACACCTCATCTGATAATAAAATGATATTAGTACCATCAAGCAATGCTTGCAAAGCCAAAATATCTG
>JBILRD010000309.1:0-3468 GCA_044372845.1 Saprospira sp.
GATATCATGCAAAATGAAATTAAGGGTATTTTAATTCCGATTGGAGGAAATGAAGATAAAGGGGAAAATGAATATTTCGGTATAGATTTTATACAGGAAGGAATCCTTGCGCATGTTGTTCGTGAGAGTGGAGGTAAACATGAAAAAATAGTTGTCATACCCACGGCTTCAAGTATTCCTGATGAAGTTGGGGAAATGTATTTGTCGGCTTTTGGAAAACTCGGTTGCACTGATTTGCATATCTTAAATATTCAGTCAAAAGAGGAGGCAGTTGCTCCTTCTTCTTTAGAGTTGGTAAAAAATGCAAGATGTATTATGTTCTCGGGAGGTGATCAGTCTAAGATTACCAATTTTATTGGTGGGACAGCAATGCATGATTTGATTTTTGAAAAGCTTTATAAGGAGGATAATTTTGTTTTAGCAGGAACCAGTGCCGGAGCTATGTGCATGTCTGAAGAGATGATTGCTGGTGGAAGTTCCACGGAGGCCTTATTAAAGGGTAATGTTTTGATGAAAAAGGGAATGTGCTTTGTTCCTGAATTCATCATTGATTCTCATTTTGTTAAAAGAGGCCGCTTTGGAAGATTGGCAGAAGCTGTAGCCAGTTTTCCTCATCTTATGGGCTTAGGATTATCAGAAGATACAGGAGTCGTTATAAAAAATGGCGTAGAATTTAGAGTGATTGGATCTGGTATGGTCATTTTATTTGACCCAAGTGGACTCTCTCATAACAACCACAAAATTTTAAATGAAGGTGTTGCTATGTCACTTTCTAATTTAGTAACTCATATTCTGGCAAATGGAGATAGATTCAGAATTGATGAAAGAAAAATAGAAATTCTTCCCTTGTCTGAGAGTCATATTTAGATTAGATAGGATCTTTTTCTTGTCAATTCAATTTTTGACACTAATTCTGAACTGAAATATTTGATTCCATTAAATGAGCCAACTATTAAATCCCTGTACATTTTTTTTAAGGAGGTTTTAGGGGGAAATTCTTTACTTACAACTCTAATGTAAAGGTGGGACCCTCTCATTGATCTGAAAGTAGATAATAATTCCTCTCTGATGATATTATAAATTTCAATTGCATCCTTGTCGCAAGCATTTTGCAGGGCATTTAATGTAGCTCTATTCATAGCACCTGTAGATTTTAAATTGTATCCTTTTGAATTAAGTGCATTTTGAACCATTCGAATGTTTCCAAATTGCATTTGTATGTGCATCGTCAAATTAGCAACGGATTGATCTGGAATGCTGGAACCGTAAATTTTATTCCAAATCCATTCAATGATCTTAACTGCTGCGTTATAATCCAGATTCTTCATTTCCTCTATACTAATATCTCTGCCATAACAAGCAGAAGCAGCACAAGCACTTACATCTCTGAAAGTTCCAGCTAGAACACCTTTTCCAATTTGACAGCCACTCCAATTGCTGCCGTCATGTTTTGAAGGAGAGGCTAAATTGCTATTACTTGATGATAGTAATTTTTGACGAAGAGGACTGTTGATATATTGTTTAAAATCGGATTGTTCCTTTTTTTTGAAGAAAAAATTCCAAGCTAATTCAACAGATGGATGAGCATAAATATACAATGGGGAAGCGAAAAAAATAAGAGCTATAAAGTAAATCCTTAGTTTTCTTTGAATGATATGATTAACTGATTTCTTTAAAATCATTATACAATTATTTGGTTAACAATGTGCTTAGAACCAGTATTTCATGTTTTAAGCGACCTTATTGCAGGGTAAAAATAAGTTTAAATAACCATAGTTGCAATTTTTAAAAACTTTATTATCAGATAGTTGACAAATGTCAATATATAAGCAACTGAATAATAGATGTTTGTGATATTTTTTAAAAGAAGTTGTAATTTTTATAAGGTAAAATTATTTTTTTTGTAATTTTGCATCCCCAGTTTAATCGGGGCGTAGCTCAGTTGGTTTAGAGCATTACCTTGACAGGGTAGGGGTCATAGGTTCGAATCCTATCGTCTCGACAAAAAAGTTTTCACTCAAACTTTTTAAAATTAAAGTCAATTTTTGATTACAAAAAGAGCCTTCTCAAATTTGAGAAGGCTCTTTTTATTTCAAATAAAATGTTGTCGTTATTTAGATTTTTTCATTTGTTCGATTTCTTTTTCCAACAAGTTAATTTTATTATTTAATTCTTTTACTGCTTCGATTAGTACAGGAATAAGTTGAGTATATTCTACTGTTTTGTAAACAGTATCATCGCCAGAATTGATGAAAATAGCTTTCTCTGAAATCATTTCAGGAAAAACTTTTTCGAGGTCTTGAGCAATTATTCCATATTGATTTCGATCTTTTATTTTGATTTTACCATTTTCATCTATCGATTTGGTACTTATAGTGTAGTACATGCCTTCCAAGCCAGAAATTTTTGTTAAAGCCTGATTGATAGGACTAATATTTGATTTTAGCCTCCTATCAGAAGCAGTAACCCAGCCACCGTTAGAATACCCTGCCCCATCACAACCAATATCTGATGTAAAATACCCTGCCCAACCAAGATTTGTATTTGTAGTCTGACCATATATTCCATTAAATCCATATCCGTAAGATCCGATACCTAAAGAAGGAGCAGTTCCTGTCGCCGAATTAGTATTTATACCATAGATTCCAAAACCTTGTGCGTTTTGAGCCTGCCCAACTACGCCATTAAAACCGATACCTGAAACACCACTTCCCCCATTGCTTCTTAAATTAGATCCATAAACAGCTGCAGTTCCGGAAGCATTAGCAGGTATTTGACCAGAAACAGCATAGCCTGCTCCGGAATTGTTACCTAAAATAGCAGAATTTTGATTGCTGCTGCTATTAGTATTAGCTTGAATTGCAGCAAATGTATTGGAAGGATTTGAGCTTTCAGCTCTAAATCCAACCCCTGTTCCTCCAATATTTGCTACAACAGCAGAGGAGTTTGCAACTGATGAGTTGATTTCCAGAGCAGTACTGTTTGATCCGGAATTATTGATTTGAACGGAGCCCGCATCGGTAGTAATAGACCTTCCCTGACCAGCACCTCCAAAATCATAAGCCTGATCCAGTGAATTTCCGCTCGAAGTACTATTGATGCTGAAGTTTGGATAAGATCCTGAAACCGTCGTATTTCCTGAACCTGTTAGCGTTACAGTTTGATCTGGAGCACTATTACTGATAATGTTTCCGTTAATATTGATTCCATTTCCGGCTGAATAAGTCGTTCCTGAATTGTTTAAGGTGACTGAATTTCCATTAGAGATGCTCAAAATATTTCCATTCAAATTGAGTGTTTGGCTTTCATTGGTCTTCTCAGCAAACAAGGCATAAGGAACACTTAAAAGTTGTGAAGTGCCCATGAATATGTAATTATTGGCCCCGTTAACATCCATTTCTATTTTAACAAAAAAATTGGAAGCACCCCAGTTTATAGTGCTAAAAGTTCCGTTGACAATATTACCAG
>JBILRD010000198.1:0-4788 GCA_044372845.1 Saprospira sp.
AGAGATATTTTATTCCAGCAGCACAAACTGGAATTAACCGGATCCAACTACATGGTAAAAGCATACGCTACACTTGAAGATGCAGGAAAATCCTATGATGCGGTTTTTACAGGTATCAACATTACAAGAGCTTCCATCAAAGACAATTGGGTGCCAACCTACTTAAGTAATTTCTTTGAAACTTTAGGTAATCTGAACAATGACTATGACGATGATGCAAGACTTTGGATGGTAGATAGCGCAGTTAATGTTGCCACAGCCGCAGCAAACGCAAGTTGGTATCAGTCTGGAACCACAGCATTTGACAGTGTAAGAAATACAATCATTAATAATTCAGACCTTCAAACAGGTTCTTTGTTTGTGGATCGATCAGCTTTTTATCATTTGGAAGGACAGTACAATTTTGATATGATTAAATGGTTAGATCTACAAAGTGGAGCAAATATCAGATATTACACACCAAGGTCTTTTGGTACCATCTTTTCAGATACTTTGATCAATCCGGGAGATACTCTTTCAAATGGTTCTGCGGATCCAAATGCCAGATTTACTCGCTTGAGCGTTTGGGAAATGGGTGCTTATGTTCAAGCGACCAAAAAATTTCTAAATAACAGACTCAAAATTCAAGGTTCGATCAGAATCGATAAAAATCAAAATTTTGAACCTCAGCTATCGCCAAGATTTTCTGTTTCTTATTCCTATATCAACCATAATTTTAGAATTGGCGCCCAATCTGCTTTCAGAACGCCTACTTTACAAAACCAGTACATCATGCTGAATTTAGGTCCAATTACTCTATTGGGTAATCTGAATGGTTTTGATAATCTTTACACTTTAAACTCTGTTAATACTTTTAGAGATAGCTTAGCTGCTGTCAATCAAGATTTGAATGAAGTTGATCCCAACCTTTTAAAAAGTATTAGTTACAACAAACTGAGACCGGAACAGGTATTTACTGTAGAAACGGGCTATCGTGGTGTTTGGTGGAAAAAACTTTATGTTGATGCCGATGCTTACTGGAATCGCTATAGTAATTTTATTGGCGATGTAAGAGTTGTCAGACCTCTCAGCGGATCAACAGCAGGTTCTGAAAGTGGTTTTGATGCTATTGTTACCAATGATTACGAAGCTTATCAAATTCCAGTCAACAGTTCCAAAACTGTCAACTCTTTAGGTGGAGGTATAGGCCTAACTTATTTTATATCTAAAAAATTACAGGCAGGAACAAATTATACCTATGCAAAACTTATTACGACAGATCTTGAGGACGAGATCATTCCTGGTTTCAATACACCTGAACACAAAGTAAATATCAGTTTTTCTGCCAATAGATTGTGGAAGGGATTAGGATTCAGCAGCAGTTTTCAATGGGTGGACAGCTTTGAATGGCAGAGTCCATTTGGAAATGGCAATATTGATTCCTATAGTATTTTGGACTTGCAGCTAAACTATGCAGTTGATTACAAATATTATACGGTTACAGCCAGAGCGGGCTCCTCTAATTTATTGAATCAGCAGAGAAGGGAAATCTATGGTGGCCCGATGATTGGTAGAATGTTTTATGCAAGTTTGTTATTTAGCATCAACAATTCAAAAAAATAATACTTGGCAAATATTAACTTTATTAACCGTCTCATTTGATGAGGCGGTTTTTTTAATCTTTCTCAAAATAAGGCTTCATCTCCATGTCAATCTCCTTCCTCAAGGCTATCAACCTCAGAGCATAATCTTCTAATGCTTTATCGTCCTCTGTTTCAGGAGTCCATTTAGGTACATCTACTTTATTACCCTCCTGATCCAGCGCTACAAATATGATAACACAATGAGTATTTTTGACCATTTGATCTTCCCAGATGGGTGCTGAAAATACATCCACTGCAACATGCATGCTACTGCTGCCGGTATAGATGACTTTGGCGTCCAGTTTTACAGTATGTCCAATTTGAATGGGTTTGAAAAATCGGATTCCTCCGACATAAACAGTAACACAATATCTGCGGCTCCAGGCAGAAGCGCAGGCATAAGCCACCTGGTCAATCCATTTCATCACGGCTCCCCCATGAACTTTTCCACCAAAGTTAACATCTCCAGGCTCCGCTAGAAAAGTAAAAGTACAGGTTCTTTTATCCCCAGGCATTTCAAAATTATTTTCAGATTAGATAATCAGAACAAGTTATAAAAAGAAAGTTGATTTAACAAACAGGATTGATTGAAGCGGAATTGATCTAAAGCTATATATTTGCAAAATAAAACCATTAGTCATGTCGAAACTCATCATAAAAGCTTCAGAAATTACCAATCTTACCGATGCACGCTATTTTTCGGCATGGGCTGCGGATTATCTTGGATTTAACCTTGTAGAAGGTACTGACAGTTTTATTGAACCTATTCAATTGAATGCCATCAAAGAATGGTTATCAGGCCCGAATATTATAGCCGAACTAGGATCCATGGCCGATGTTGAAACCATAAAATTCTGTCTTGAAACTTTAAAACTGGATGGAATACAAATAGGACATTTTACTCCCATAGAAAATTTAGAAGCCATTAGTGCTGAAACAAAAATCATTGTCGAAATTGGACTAGAAAATTTGGATGAACTTTCAACCGTTGAAGGGATTATGAAGGATTGGTCTTCGATTACAAATCTCTTTTTCCTGAACCTCAAAAAAAACCATTTCAGCTGGAATGACTTTAGTTCCAATGAAACTTATATTGATGCCCTAAAATCAATCTGCTCTAAAAACAACCTCATTCTGGCTCTTGAATTTGAACCTGAGCAGTTGAAAGAAATCCTTGAAAAAACCGATCTACATGGAATTGGCCTGAAAGGGGGATCTGAAGAAAAAACAGGTATAAAATCCTTTGAAGATCTCGATCTTATCCTTGAAAATCTAGAAGAATTACAATAATCAGCCATTTTGAAAAGAAATTGAAAACTAATTATTAAGTCCTTGTTAATTAACATTTTTTCTTAGGACTTACCATCGTTTTTTATTATTATTGGTTAGCAAAAATAAATTGCTAATGATACTATTATTCAATGTTCTTTTCAAAATTATGCAAATATGAACTGGCGAAAACTCGATGGCAGTAAAATATTGCTTCCTATCAACGAACATGTAGAATTGACTATTAAAAAAGAATTAGAGGATGGGCATAAACTCAAAATCTGTATTGGTACAGATTCTCAGGTTAATTCCGATAATATTACCTTTGCAACGGTTATTGTATTTCTAAGAATCGGAAAAGGCGGTTTCATGTTAGTCAACAATGAGCAGATTAAGAGCAACATGAAAATAAAAGAAAGGATGATCGCCGAGGTAACAAAATCAGTAACCATCGCCTATGAAATTTCAGAGATTTTGAACAGATACAATATTCCGCTGGAAGTACATGTCGATATCAACACCGATGCAAATTTCAAATCAAACGTAGCTTTAAAAGAAGCAATGGGCTATATCAAAGGTATGGGCTATGAGTTCAAAGCCAAACCTTTTGCCTTCGCCAGTTCCAGTTGTGCCGATAAGGTGGTATAAACAAACAATGTTAATTTCTCCATGGGATCAGATTAGCCCCATTTTTTAATTTAATCAGTCTGAAAAGGATTAGAATAAAATCCAAGAGCAGCCAAAGATTCAAAGCTAATAGTAATAAGGTTCCAAGTATTAATCCCAAAAAGGAACCAAAAACAAACAACAGTATAACAGACAGGGTAATGGACAATTGCAAGGCTCCCAAGGCATAATACTGCATATAAAACCAATGCGCTCCGGCATATCCAAAAAACAACCAGAGCAAAAATGCCGAAAGCTGTGTTCTGTCTCCATAATCAAAATTTACCGATTTTGGTGCTTTTGAAATTTTCCTTTCCTTTTTATGGACACTCTTACTTGATTTTGAATGTTGAATGACAGTTATAGGGTATTTCAGTGCCCAGCTGCAAAGTGTCAGCGGCATTAAAATAACAAGAACAACAATTAAATAAGACAGTTTGATTTTCATAAAAAGTATAAGCCTGCAATCAAAACAAATACAGGCTTTTGAAATTAAAATTAATAAAGTTCAATTAACCAAAGAACCAACCAATATATAAAAACTATAGCGCCTGCTGTTTGGAGAATCCAACCAATATAAGGAATACGCAATATGTAAAATACTACTCCAGCTAATAGTAGAATCGCAGCTATGATTAATAATTTTACTCTAGGAATCTCAATATTTTCTTTTTTAATTTTATCCTCAATAAATTCTTTTTTCTCCGCTTTAGACATACCTTTCATTTCCTGACGGTATTCTTTTTTAATAGCTTTCAACCTAAGAGCTTGTTCTTTCTTGGAAATAACTCTTTCAGCAGGTTTCAATCCAGCTTCTACAACTGGAACTGAAAGGGCAGCTTGTAGCTCAGAGTTGACAAAAAACAAGTTGAAGAAAATAATAATAATTAGTAGCTTTTTCATAGCATTCGTTATTTAATATTAGACAATAATTCCAGTTCAAAAATACCACATTTAAATAAAATCAGCAATTCATAAGGTGTCAATTTTTAAATTTTAAAATCTGTTCCAAACATAATTTACCCGTGAATAATAAACGTAAAAATTCGAAAGATAATTTGATCTGTGACTGAAATCACAAAATATTTAAAAACTGATTTTTATTTTTGAAGAATTGATATCAACCCAGACCTTGAACTTTAGGGAACTATGAATCTTAAAAAACCAGCATCAAATAATGGCTTTGGAAAAACTTTACAGTTTTTCTCGAATTTATTAGCCTTTTTGGGAA
>JBILRD010000036.1:0-10317 GCA_044372845.1 Saprospira sp.
TCATTTATCTTTCCCTACATCAAAAACCAAATAAAGATTTAATTCCCATAGTCAGTAAAGGATATTCCAGCAGTAGTCCAAGCCTTTCCAGTTCAGATCCATTTCAAGACCTTTGGCAGGCTCCTTCATTAGATGAAATTCCAAAAAATGAGGGGGGAGATTTGATTAAGTACGGCAGAGATTTAATCGCCAACACCTCCAAATATTTTGGTCCTAAAGGTTCTATAGCCGCCAGCACCAACGGACTAAACTGTCAAAACTGCCACCTTCAAGCTGGTACAGCACCTTTTGGAAATAATTACGGAGCCGTTTTTGCCACTTATCCTCAAAAAAGACCTCGTTCTGAAAAATTAGAAGATATTCCTTTTCGAATCAACGACTGTTTTCAACGAAGTTTAAACGGAAAGGCTCTGGCTTTGAATAGCAAGGAAATGAAAGCTATAATAGCATACATTAGCTGGCTGGGCAAAGATGTACCAAAAGGCAAAGCTCCAGCAGGATCAGGACTTATACCGCTAGCCTACCTGAATAGAGCAGCCGATCCGGAAAAAGGAAAGTCTGCTTATCAAAAACTTTGCTCGAGATGCCATGGCTCCAACGGTGAAGGAAAAATGTTTGCCGATGGTATCAGCTATGAATATCCTCCGGTTTGGGGTGAAAATACCTACAACGTCGGTGCAGGTTTATATCGTTTGGAAAAAATGGCAAGATTCTTAAAAGTAAATATGCCATTTGGAGACAGTTATAAAAATCCTACCTTAACGGATGAAGAAGCCTGGGATATTGCAGCTTTTATCAATTCACAGCCCCATCCTGTCAAAAAATTTCCTCAGGATTGGCCAAACTTATTGACTAAAGCGATTGATTATCCGTTTGGACCTTATGCTGACGGGTTTTCCGAGGAACAACATAAATATGGCCCCTATCCACCAATTATTGAAGCCATTAAAGAATTGAAAAAAACAATAAAAAATAAAAATGAAAGACCAATCAAAAAACAGAAGAGGTTTTATAAAAAATTCATTACTAGCTGGTTTAGGAACCATGATGATTCCAAATATAGCAAAAAGTCAGGCTTCAGAAAATATTTCAGAAGCGGCTTCTTCCGAGGAAGATAGATCCAAAAAATCTCAGCAAATTACCATTTTGGTCACCTCAGACATTCACTCTCAGCTCAATACCCATGATGAGTTTTTCTGGGAAAACAATCAGGCGGTTTACAGAAAAAGAGGCGGTTTGGCCAATCTGAAAACCATGATTGATACTTTGAAAAAGAAAAATCCTGAAAACACTATCGTTTATGATGGCGGAGATTTTTTCCATGGGCATGCGATTGCCTCCATGACGGAAGGGGAAGCCTTAATTCCGATTTTCAATGCCATGGAATATGATCTGATGTTACCGGGTAACTGGGAAGTGGTTTACAAGAAAAAGAAAATGCTCTTCGACATGGGACATAGCAATGCCGCTAAAATATGCGCCAATATGTGGCATAAAACGGAGGATGAAAACAACGGTGAATTAGTTTACCAACCTTACTGGATCAAATATTTAGCAGGTGTCAAAATCGGCATTATCGGTTACACAGACCATTTGATTCCAAAACGTCAATCTCCCGCCTACAGTGTCGGTTTAAGGTTTGAACATCCTGAAAAAAATCTAGCCAAATATGTAAAATTACTTAGAGAGGTCGAAGGATGTGCCGTGGTAATCGTTGCTACTCATATAGGATTGGCACAGCAAGTGGGTTTGGCCAACAATCCTGTTGCTGAAGGCGTAGATTTAATCATCGGAGCAGATACCCATGAGCGCGTCCGTGTACCTATCCAGGCAAAATATACCAAGGTGGTCGAATGCGGTGCTTTTGGTTCCTTCTTGGGAAAAATCGACTTGAAAATGGAAAATGGAAAACTGGAAAAAATAGATTATCAATTGCTGGATGTCGATCCTGCAAAATATAAACCTAATTCCAAGGTTCAAAAACTAATTGATAATGCCTATCTCCCTTTTAAAGAAGATTTAAACAAGGTAATTGGCAGCACTACTACGCCATTGGTTCGATATTTCGTTCTGGAAACGCCTATGGATAATTTAATAACCGATGCCTTGATGTGGAAATTCAAAACCAATATCGTTCTCTCCAATGGATTCAGATTTTGCCAACCGCTGGCTGTCGATCCCAAAAAAGGAAAAGCTGATATCACCAATGAATTTTTGTGGAACATGCTACCGGTAGACAGTGAAATCAAAACAGGAACTGTTAGTGGTAAACAGCTTTGGGAATGGCTGGAAAAAGAGCTGCAGAATGCTTTTGCCAAAAATCCACAGAACAGATTCGGCGGTTGGTTTGTAAGATATAAGGGAATCGAAAGTAATTTTACTATCGGAAACGAAGACGGTAAAAGGCTAAACTGGGTCAAAGTTAACGGAAAACCTTTGGTACTCGATCAGGAATACAGCGTGTTGGCCTGCGAAAGAGAGGGCGACCCTGACGATACGCTTTGCCGAATTGAAAAGGTTAAAAATCCCAAAAAAATAAATAACACTACCTTACATGATGTAATTACAGAATACTTGGCTAGCAATTCACCGGTATCACCAAAAATCGAAGGCAGGTCAACAGCGACGGATCAACCGCAAACTTTGTTGACTCAATTGCAGGGAACAACATACGATTTCAGATAATTGAATTCTCAACTCCATACATGGTATTATGATAAATTTAGTTTATTTTTAATCTAAATTTATCATCACTACTATGACTGTAGATCAATACATAGAACAACTACCTGAAGATCGTAAAGAAGCCGTACATAAGCTTAGAAAAATATTTTTGGAAAAATTGCCTAATGGATTTGAAGAAACGATTGGTTACGGAATGATTGCCTACGTGGTTCCACATGGCACCTATCCTGCCGGTTATCATTGTGATCCAAAACAGCCATTGCCCTTCATCAATATTGCTTCTCAAAAAGGTCATTTAGCCATTTATCACATGGGATTGTATGCCAATCCTGACATGTTGGTATGGTTTGAGCATGAATTTTCAAAGGTCTCGAAATCCAAAGCAGATATGGGTAAAAGCTGTCTTCGATTCAAAAAAATGGAAAATATTCCCTATCAGCTTATCGAGGAATTAGCAGCTAAAATTAGTGTCGAAGATTGGATCAGCACCTATGAACGGCTGTACAAGAAAGCATCTAAAAAATAGTTTTTGATTCCTTTTATCCAAAACAGGCAATGCTATGTCCATATTAAGCAATATCAAAGACTCTGTAAACACCTCTCTTCCTGAGTTTGAAAATCTGGATGAGGGTATTGATTATATTGTCAAGAATATGGAACTCTTGAGTAAGGATCTTTCTGAAGAAGATTTTTATTTAAACAAAAGATGGCTGGAGGTCAGAGATGATCACAATTTTAAAGAAAGCATCCTCCATGTTTTTAAAGAGAACGGCGAATATCTCAGGATCTTAAATGGCGATATCGATCAAGGCAACTGGGAGCAGAACGTTGGGGGTTTTATCATCAAATATGCCAACAAGCATGAACTCTATGAGTCTGTTTTTTTGAATGACAATTTCTTTGTTTTAAAAAAACATGGCACTCAAAATTTTAAGGGTAGTCGAAAATATTTCTTTCTAGTCAAGGAAAATTTTGCAGGAATCGATGTATGGGGTGTACAAGGGTAATATCAACTACCTGCTGGCAGTTGCTGTTATCGTGGTGGTAATAGCGGTATTTATATACTTTTCGATTTTCTAATATTATTCCTCTCCAAAAAACTCAATCAAAGCATCCGCCAATTCCATAGCGATGTAGTGCTGCGCTTCTACTGTCGAGGCACCAATATGAGGAGTGGTTGAAATCTTCGGATGGTTAAGTAAATCAGCATTTGGCGTTGGTTCATTGGTAAAGACATCCAGTGCAGCACCGGCAACTTTTCCTGAATTAAGAGCAGTTAGCAATGCTTCTTCATCTATGATACCACCACGAGAAGTATTGACCAGAAAAACACCATCTTTCATTTTGGCAATTTCCACAGCACCGATGAGTGGTTTCGAACCGCCACCAGGCACATGAACAGAGATAAAATCACTGTCTCTTAGTGTTTTTTCCAAAGAAACTGTTTTTAAATGCATCGTCAAGGATACACTTTTATTATCAGGAACCGGAATATGAATATCGACATCCTTTTCTTCCATATCGGCTGCTAAAACCTTCATCCCAACACCCATCGCCACTCTGGCCAGCTCCTGTCCTATTCTTCCAAAACCGATAATACCCAGTGTTCTGCCTCTAACCTGGCTACCTTCAGAATATTTATTTTTAAGATCTTTGAATTTACTGCTTCCAACAGTGGCCATTTCACGATTGGCCATATGTAAGAAACGAGCCAGTGTAAAAATCTGAGCCATCACCAATTCAGCCACTGCCAAAGAAGAGGCTCTTGGCGTATTGATTACTTTGATACCTTTACTTTGGGCATATTCCACATCGATATTATCCATCCCAACTCCGCCTCTGGCAATCATTTTCAATTTAGGACAAAGGTCTATGATTTCTTTTCTGATCTTGGTAGCCGAACGAACGATGACTGCATCATATTCAGGTAGAACATCTTTCAGTTTATCCATAGGAACATGTTCTGTATCGACTATATAACCAGCTTCCTCCAGAAGTAATTTGCCATCGGCTTCAAGACCATCGTTTGCTAGAATCTTAATCATAAGAAATAATTTTAAAAGGCTTAACTACAGTTTTTGGTAATCGAATGCAAATTACAAAAAAAGGATACCCCGAAAGATATCCTTGTCTTATTTTTTTAAAATTTGCTGTCATCCGTTTTTTCAAAATATTCTTTGATAGGCTGAATGGCCCATTCAACAGTACCATCTTCAAAAGGTGAACGTAAACCTGCCAGTTCTACCAATTTCAAAAATGACATAGACCCGCCTGCTTTACAAAGCCTGACATAATCTTTCCAGGCATTCTCTTTGTCTTCTAAACTTCTCTTCCAAAACTGAAAGGCACAAATCTGAGCCAATACATAATCAATATAGTAAAATGGCGAACTGAAAATATGACTTTGGCGATGCCAGTATCCACCTTTTTCAAGAAAATCATTTCCTTCATAAGTTCTATGCGGAAGATATTTTTGCTCAATCATCCTCCAGGTTTCATTCCTTTCGACTGGGGTCATATTCGGATTTTCATAAACAAGATGCTGAAATTCATCCACCGCCACCCCATAAGGTAAAAACTGAAGGGCAGCAGAAAGATGCTCGAATTTAAATTTTTCAGTATCCTCCTTAAAAAACAATTGCATCCATGGCCAGGTAAAAAATTCCATACTCATCGAGTGGATTTCACAGGCCTCATAAGTCGGCCATAGATATTCGTACAAATCAATATTTCTGCTGGTTGCATAACACTGAAAAGCATGACCGGCCTCATGCGTCAAAACAGTAACATCATGACTGGTACCGTTAAAATTGGAAAAGATAAAAGGCGATTGATGATTGCCAATAAAAGTGCAATAGCCACCGGTCATTTTACCGTCCTTGGCAGCGTTGTCCATCAGCTCATTTTTCCACATATACTGGTAAAAATCATCTGTCTCTTTGGATAATTCGGCATACATGGTCGAGGCCTGAGCTTCCATCCAGGCAGCTTCCCCCTTTGGTGTGGGGTTGCCGGAATTAAACCCTAAGGCCAAATCATAATATTCCAACTTTTCCAATCCAATTCTCCTGGCCTGACGATTATACAATTCGGTAGCAACAGGCACAATATGTTCTAAAATCTGCTTTCGGAAATTAGCCAGCATCTCCGGATTGTAATCGCTTCTTTTCATTCTGGCATAGCCTAATGGAATATAGTTTTCATATCCTAGTTTTACAGCCATTCCATGACGGAGTTTTACCAACTGGTCATAGACAGATTCAACTTCAGAAGCATTTTGTTCAAAAAATCCCCATTTAGCCTCCTGAGATTCTTTGCGGGTCGTTCTGTCAATATCCAATTCCAATGGACTGATAGAGGATAGATTGTAAGTTTTTTCTCTGAATTCAATCTTGGCTCTGGCTTTCAATTGATTGTAAACAGTACTTTGTTTATTTTCTTCTTTCAGATCTTCCAGAATCAGCGGTTCAAAAGTTTTAAGTTCCATTTCAGCCAAAACAAACAAATGTTTGCCTAAATTTTCCTCCAAAGTATTTCTGAACGGAGATTGCAAAAGTGCTTTGTAATAGTCATTGACTATCTCAGCGATTTCAGGATAATTCTCATCAAAAAATGTATTTTCCTCTTCATAAAATTTGTCATTGGTATTGATGGAGTGTCTGATTTGGCAAATAGTAGCCATACTATCAAACTCTATTCTCAAACTGTTAATTTCATGTACCAGATCAATTTGTTTTTGAGCATTTTCTGCACTGGTAAATTGATTCAGCAGGGTTTTAAAATTGCTGTTAAACTGCTCTATATTTGGTCTTTTATAGGAATATTCACTAAATTTCATGTTGGTAGATTTATCGAAATCAAAATAATATTGTAAATACAAAAATAACGATGTCTACATTACTTTAATCAGTATTAGTATAATATTATCTTAGGAAAGAAAAAAAATGATAATTTTGTAACTCAAAATAATTCTAACACAGAAAATAAATAGGCTGACTATGATTTTTTTAGATTTTGAAAAAGAGGTGGAAGACCTTTACAATCAACTACAAGAATTAAAAAAAGATGCTTCTGAAGATGATGCAGAAAAACAAGCTGAGATTGCAGCGCTGGAGAAAAACATCATCAGCACCAGAAAAAAAATATACAGTAAATTGAGTGGTTGGCAAAGAGTACAATTGTCCCGCCACCCAGAAAGACCCTACACACTATACTATCTCAATCAAATTTGCAGTCGTTTTGTCGAAATGCATGGCGACAGATGTTTCAAAGATGACAAAGCAATAGTAGGGGGAATCGGTAGTATCGACAATATGACGGTCATGTTTGTCGGTCACCAAAAAGGAGAAAATACCAAAATGCGCCAATATCGTAATTTTGGCATGCCCAATCCAGAAGGTTACCGCAAAGCTTTGAGACTTTTCAAAACAGCAGAACGCTTCGGCATACCCGTAGTTTGTTTAATCGACACTCCGGGGGCTTTTCCAGGAATCGAAGCGGAAGAGCGCGGTCAGGCAGAGGCTATTGCCAGAAATCTTTTTGAAATGGCAAGACTGAAAGTTCCTATTGTTTGTGTGGTCATTGGTGAAGGTGCTTCGGGAGGAGCCCTGGGGATTGGCGTCGGCAACAGAATACTGATGCTTGAAAACACCTGGTACACGGTTATCTCTCCAGAGTCATGTTCTACCATTCTTTGGCGTACTGTTGACAATAAAAAACAAGCTGCTGAAGCTTTAAAATTAACAGCAGACGATGCGCTCCATCTGGGCATCATTGACGAAATCATCGATGAACCCCTTGGCGGAGCACATTCCAATCCTGAAGAGATGGCTAAAATCTTGAAAAAGGTTTTAAAGAAAGAATTATTGACACTTTCAAAATACAGTCCTGAAGAATTGATCAAAGATAGAATTGACAAGTTCAGCAAGATGGGCCCTACAACGATTATTGAATAAATGATTTATTGACTGAAGTTATGTATAAACTGGTAACTGAAAAATTAGAGGAGATCATCAATCTATGCAAAAATCATAGAGTTGAGTCTATTTCACTTTTTGGTTCCGCTGCCAGAGAAACAATGCATTATGAGAGTGATATTGATTTTTTAGTGCATTTTTCTGAGGAAATTGATGTTCTGGATTATGCAGATAACTATTTTTCATTACTGGAAGGTCTTGAGATTTTATTTGGAAAAGAAATTGATTTAGTATCTGTTAAATCCTTGAAAAATCCTGTACTCATTCAAGAGATTGAAAGCACTAAAGTAAATTTATATGCAGCGTAACTAACAATTAAACTGCTATCTTTAAAACATACACATGAGTCTATACAGCAATCTTCAGGACAGATCATACAAAGCAACTATCAAAAAATTCAGAACGAGCAACAAAACTTATTCTGAACCAATGAATATGATCTCAGCCCATAAAATTGCCGTTTTAATTGATATAAGTAAAGGTCAACATACAGCAATCAACCAATCAGTTTTTGAATACATCGATGTTCTAAAAAATTCAGGGAAAGATGTTTACACTGTCGCTTTTACATCAGATAAAAAAGTACCCGAAGGTCTTGACTATTTTTGTTTTTGCAAAAAAGAACTCAATTGGGCTAATATTCCGGTTAAGAATGTTTTGAACTCATTCATAACCAAGAAATTCGATATTTTATTTTCTCTTTATACGGACAGTTGTAAGGCTTTGGATTTTCTGACTGCTGTCTCCAAATCTCAATTAAAGGTTGGATATTTTCAGGCAGAGAAAACTGATATGTTTGACCTAATGGTACATAATTCAGGAAAAGATTTTAATATTGCCATAGATCAGATGCATCGTTCCTTGATGATGATTAACAAATAATAAAAAACTATAAAACAGCATATATGTCAAGCAAATTCCGCGGTACAGGTGTAGCCCTTGTCACTCCTTTCAAAGATAATAAGGTTGATTTTCAAGGACTGGAAAGACTCATCGAACACAATATCAATGGCGGTGTAGAATTTTTGGTAAGCATGGGTACAACTGGAGAATCGGTCACGCTTTCTAAAAAAGAAAAACTGGAAGTGATGGATTTTACTATCAAAACCGCTGCTGGTCGAGTAGGCATTGTAGCAGGTTTTGGTGGAAACAATACCGCTGAAGTGATTGAGCAGATGGAAAACTACCATTTTGAGGGGGTTGATGCTATCCTTTCGGTGAGCCCAGCCTATAACAAACCCACGCAGGAAGGAATTTACAGACATTTTATGGCAATTGGCGAAAAAGCGCCTCGTCCTATCATTCTTTATAATGTACCGGGTCGTACCAGTTCCAACATGGCTGCTGAAACAACCTTGAGATTGGCAAATGCATCCGATAAATTCATAGCCGTAAAAGAAGCTTCCGGTAACATTCGCCAGTGTATGGAAATCATATACGGTCGTCCCGAAGGCTTTTTAGTTCTATCCGGAGATGACAATATTACTCTTCCTTTGATTGCCTCTGGAGCCGATGGCGTTGTTTCCGTCGTTGGAAATGCCTATCCAAGAGAATTTTCAGATATGACCAGAGCAGCTTTGAAGGGTGATTATGAAACTGCCAAAAAATTACATTATCAACTCCTTCACCTTATTGATTTACTCTTTGTAGAAGGTAATCCGGGCGGCATCAAGGCCAATTTGGAAATTTTAGGCATTTGCTCACAAGAAGTCAGATTGCCGCTTGCTCCAGTCAGTGAAAAAACCTATGCTTTGATAAAAGAAGCAGCACAGAAGCTTAATTAAGCTTTTTTACTCCATACTTTTTCAGCCTTGGTGATTTGTTTAATACTCTATTAGATATGGGGTATTTGTTACTTTTTTATTTCTTACCCTGATTCGCTGCAACTTTCCTTTCTTTTTCTGTGTTTTATAAAAAAATAAGTCTAATGTTCAATTTATTCAAGAAAAAATCGGAAAAGGAAATCCTGATGGATAAGTACAAAAAGTTGCTGGAAGAATCCTACAGACTTTCCAAAACCAACAGAAAAGAAAGCGACCAAAAAGCTGCTGAAGCAGCAGAATTGCTCGAAAAAATTGACAAACTGTCAAAATAATTAGCTGCTCAAAAGCAAAATGAGCAAATCAGCAATCAATATTGTTTGGCTAAAACGAGATATTCGCTCTCAAGATCACTTACCATTAAAGCTGGCTGAAGAATCAGAACTGCCTTATATTATAATGTTCGTTTTCGAACCATCGATTATATCCTATCCTGATACCAGTCTCAGACATTTGCAGTTTCAATATCATTCCATTCTGCAACTCAATCAAACCTTAGAGGCTTTCGACAAAGAAGTGATCAGTTTCTATAGTGAAATGACAGATGTAATTGATTCTATTCTGGAGCAATTTGATATAAATAATATTTTTTCCTACCAGGAATCCGGCATCCAACTGACCTACGATAGAGATAAAAGGCTTGCAAAATACTGTAAAGAAAAGCTGATCAGCTGGCAGGAATTCCCAAGAGATGGTATCAATAGAGGAATAAAAAATCGAACAGGCTGGGACAAACAATGGTATACAACCATGCATGCGCCCATCATTCAAAACAGTTTTAAAAAAACTGAAAAGATTGAAATTAAAAATCCTTATCCTCTACCAGCATCCTTGTT
>JBILRD010000134.1:0-5902 GCA_044372845.1 Saprospira sp.
CTCTTTTTCAATCATATCTAAGGACACAGTAGTATCCTCGACAACATCATGTAATAAAGCCGATGTTATGGATGTATGACCTAAACCAAGTTCTGTGGCACATATCCTCGCTACTTCAATAGGGTGGAGTATATAAGGTTCTCCAGATTTTCTTCTCTGTTTACTATGGGCTCTGAAAGCATATTCGAAAGCTCTTCTCATTTCATCTTCTTCCTCAGAAGTGAAAGGCACTTTGATGTTCGGAAGAATTTCTTCAAACTTATCAACTATCAAATTATACTCTTCAATACTCACATCTGAGAGTCCATCAGGGATATCCAAAGGAATTCTCAAGCCATTATACTTATAATTAGATGTCATTTTATCACAATTTTATTTGTGTTTATGTAAGTTAAAACACCAACAAAGGTATAGATTTATTGCGATTAAATTAGACCACAAAGTATTAATGAATTTTTTAGAAAAAAATTATTGTATTTTTTTGCAAAAACATTTTCTAAAAACAATATTTGATATATCTTTGCAGAGCGAAGGCGAGTGTGGTGAAATTGGTAGACACGCCAGACTTAGGATCTGGTGCCGTAAGGTGTGCGGGTTCGAGTCCCTCCACTCGCACTATTAAATGTGCAAGTTAGAAGTCAAATGCACAGCATCGATTCTAACTTGCACTATTTTTTTGCTAAAATCTTAAAATCATGCCTAGTTCAGTTCACAAAATCAATTCAGATACCAACACAGTTGTTCTAAGTATAACTATTCCTGTAACGGAATATTTACCTATTGTTGAAAAAAAACTAAATGAATATAAAAATCAAGTTCAGGTAAAAGGTTTTAGACAGGGACAAGCACCAATGAATTTGGTTAAGTCGAGATATGGTAATTCAATTATTTCTGAGCAAGTTCAAGAAATAATTAATAAAGAGCTGGATGAATTCATGAAGAGCGCTGAATTTGATTTTCTAGGCAGTCCTCTTCCATTAAATCATTACGATACTAGCATACAAAATCCAAAAGATGTAAACATAGACATAGAAGCTGGTTTTGTTCCTGAATTTGTAATTTCTGGATTATCAAAAACTCAGAAAATAAAGTTCTATGAGATTGAGATTGGCCAGGAAATATTGGAAAAAGAGATTTCAATTCAAAGAAAAAGACTTAGCACCGATTTTGAAGAAAACGTTGAAGATATTCAAGAGGACGATGTTTTGAAGGTAAAAATTATTGAACTAGAAGAAAGTTCTCAAAAACAAGAAGGTATAGTAAAAGAAGAGGCATTTGTTATAGTTTCTAAAACTTCTGATTCGCTAAAAGATATTTTACTTAAATCAAAACTCTCAGATAAAATTCAAACAAATGTAGTTGACCTGGATAAAGAATTGGATGATGAAAAAGCCAAAAGAGCTTTTCTAGATTCAAATAATCCTAGCAAATGTAGCAGTGAAGTTGAAATAGAAATTCTAGAAATTAAAAGATCAATTCCACGAGCTTTAGATATTGAATTTTATAAGCAACTTTTTCCAAATGAAGAAATTGATTCCTACGAGATGTTTTGTGAGCAGCTCAAAAATGCCATAAAAGAAAGTTACAGTTCTGCTGTATATTCAATGTTTAATGCTGAGATCTTTGACAATTTGATGCTTCAGAATGATACAATAGCTTTACCTTATGAATTTCTTAAAAGATTTTTAGAGCAGACACAAATGAAAGGGGAGAGTTTAAGTGATGAACAATTCGATTCATTGCTTAAGAGAGTTAAATGGGATGTTATAACAAACAAATTAGTTAAAAATTTTGGTGTAACTGTTTCTCCACAAGATGTGGAGTATGAAATTAGAATGGCTATAGTGAGATATTATGGGTTCCAAATATCACCATTCAATAATATATTTGATGCTCAGGTAAAGAAAATGATGGAAGATCAAGAAACTTACAGAAATTATTTCGATAATGTTATGGAGTCTAAAATTTTCTCTGCACTAGAAAATGAATTTGAAAAAGAAGTGGTTTTAGTAAGTGCTGACAAGTTTAACAATATATTTGAGGAATTTAGAAAGCTAAAGAACTAAATTTTTAGAACGAAAAGATTTTTATTTTGGAGTTTGTTGAAAATAGCGATGATTATTATCTAGAAGGAAGTTTAGTAGTCTTCACTAAAAGTTTTTTAATCAAAAGGGGTTTTTGTTGTAATAATAATTGTAGAAATTGCCCTTACAAGAATAAAAATGCTGTAGAACAATTTAAAGATAAAGTTGATTATGATGAAAATGATACATCATTTAGCTAAAAATCAAAAAAAAATCTTTAGAAATTTTATTTTATAAATATTTATATTACTTTTGCATTCGCTTTTTTGGTACCCATAGTAGTGCAATATCAAAAAGTGCTTGTTTTTCGATAATTTGAACAAAATATTTAGTAATGCCAACTATTAATCAATTAGTACGTAACGGAAGAACGCTTATATCAGTAAAGAGCAAAGCAAGAGCCCTAGATGCTTGTCCACAGAAACGTGGTGTTTGTACTCGTGTTTACACAACTACTCCAAAAAAACCTAACTCAGCTCTTAGAAAAGTTGCAAAAGTACGTTTAACTAATGGTATTGAAGTTATTGCCTATATTCCTGGTGAGGGTCACAATTTACAAGAGCACTCAATAGTTCTTGTACGTGGTGGTCGTGTTAAGGATTTGCCTGGTGTACGTTATACAATAGTTCGCGGAGCTTTAGACACCGCTGGTGTTAATGATCGTAAAAAGTCAAGATCTAAATACGGTAGTAAACGACCAAAAGCTGGTAAAGGCGGTACAACAACACCCGCAAAGAAAAAATAAATTATAAACAAACATATGTTGAAGTAAATCTCAAAAAAGTTGAGATTGAAGAGTGATTAAAACCACACAACTTTTAAAAATTATAAACAATGAGAAAACACAAACCGAAACCTCGGATTATCGAGCCGGATCCACGTTTCAACGATCAAGTTGTCACTAGATTTGTGAACATGATGATGTATGATGGCAAAAAAAGCACTGCTTTTGGTGTATTTTATCAGGCTATGGATATAGTTGCTGAGAAATCTGAAGAACCAGCTATCGAAGTTTTCCAAAAAGCATTAAGAAATGTAATGCCATCTGTAGAAGTACGATCTCGTCGTATTGGTGGTGCTACTTTTCAAATTCCTACAGAAATTCGTCCAGACCGTCGTATGTCAATTGCTATGAAGTGGTTGATAAAATATGCTAGAGCAAGGAGTGGTAAAGGAATGGCGAATAAATTATATTCTGAAATCCTTGCTGCTTCCAAAGGTGAAGGTGCTGCAGTTAAAAAGCGTGAGGATACTCATCGTATGGCAGAGTCTAATCGTGCATTCGCTCATTTTGGTGGTAAATAATTATTTTAACTTTTAAAGCCGACTAAAGTCATGGCAATTAGAAACCTGGTCTTTACCAGAAATATTGGAATAGCAGCGCATATTGATGCTGGTAAAACTACGACAACTGAACGTGTATTATATTACACTGGACTTACCCACAAGATTGGTGAGGTACATGAAGGAGCAGCTACAACTGACTGGATGGAACAGGAGCAAGAGCGTGGTATTACAATCACTTCAGCTGCCATTACTACTTCTTGGAAATGGAAAGATCAACCTTACCATGTCAATGTCATTGACACACCAGGCCACGTAGATTTTACAGTTGAAGTAAATAGATCTTTGCGTGTATTAGATGGCTTAGTTTTCTTGTTTTGTGCATCCAG
Source organism: Saprospira sp. (assembly GCA_044372845.1). Taxonomy (GTDB): domain Bacteria; phylum Bacteroidota; class Bacteroidia; order Chitinophagales; family Saprospiraceae; genus Saprospira. The sequence goes on from JBILRD010000134.1 coordinate 3,758, forward strand.
TGGAGTACAACCACAATCTGAAACTAACTGGCGCTTAGCTGATAATTACAAAGTTCCTCGTATAGCCTTTGTAAATAAAATGGATAGACAAGGAGCTGATTTCTTCTCAGTTGTCAATCAAATGAAAGAGATGTTAGGTGCTAATGCAATCCCTCTTCAAGTTCCTATTGGTATGGAAGATGATTTTAAGGGAGTTGTTGATTTGATAACTAATCAAGCCATTATTTGGAATGAGCATGATCAGGGGATGACTTATAAAGTTATTGATATACCTGCAGATCTTGTTGATACTGTGATGGAATGCAGAGAACAATTATTAGAGGCTGTAGCTGAGTATGATGTTACTCTAATGGAAAAGTTTTTTGAGGACCCGAATTCAATTTCTCATGATGAAATCAGAGCAGCAATTAGAGCTGCAGTTTGTGACATGAGTATTATTCCCGTAATGTGTGGTTCATCATTTAAAAATAAAGGTGTTCAAGCCGTACTTGATGCTGTTTGTGCTTTTCTACCTTCTCCAATTGATGTAGATGCTATTAAAGGTACTAATCCTGATACGGAAGAAGAGGAAATTAGAAGACCAGACGCATCTGAACCATTTTCTGCTTTAGCATTCAAAATCGCAACTGATCCTTTCGTTGGTAGGTTAGCATTTTTCCGTGCATATTCAGGCAGATTAGATGCTGGTTCTTATATATTAAATACAAGATCTGGGAAAAAAGAAAGAATTTCCCGACTTTATCAAATGCATGCAAATAAGCAAAATCCAATTGATTTTGTAGAGGCTGGTGATATTGCAGCAGCAGTAGGATTTAAGGATATTAAAACTGGAGATACTCTTTGCTCTGAAGACAAACCAATCATTTTGGAGAGTATGGTTTTCCCTGAACCAGTTATCGGTTTAGCTATTGAGCCAAAGACTCAGAAAGATCTCGAGAAACTTGGTATGGCATTGGCAAAACTAATGGAAGAAGATCCTACATTTAGAGCTTCTTACAACGAAGATACAAACCAAACTGTAATTAGTGGTATGGGTGAGTTACACCTAGAAATCATTGTTGATCGTTTGAGGAGAGAATTTAAAGTTGAAGTTAACCAGGGTGCTCCGCAAGTAAATTATAAAGAGGCTTTAACTCAATCTGTTTCTCACAGAGAAAGATTAAAGAAGCAATCAGGTGGTTCAGGTTTATTCGCTGACATGGAATTTGAACTAGGTCCAGCTGATAATGATTTTCTTGAGAGTGAGGAATTCAAGTCTGGTAAAGATAAATTACAATTTAAATGGGACATCGTAGGTGGTTCTATCGATAAAGCATACATAAATCCTGTTAAAAAAGGATTTGAATCTATGATGGATAATGGTGTACTTGCTGGATATAATATCGATAGTATGAAAGTAAGAGTTTATGATGGTTCTATGCACTCTGTTGACTCTAAACCATTAGCTTTTGAGCTTTGTGCTAAAGAGGGTTTTAAAGAAGCTGCTAGAAAATGTAAGCCTGTTATTCTTGAACCTATAATGAAGCTTGAAGTAATTACACCTGATGAATACACAGGTTCTGTTATTGGGGACTTAAATAGACGTAGAGGTTTATTAAAAGGTCAAGATTCAAGAGGTTCAGCTATAGTTGTTAAAGCAGATGTACCTTTGTCAGAAATGTTTGGTTACATAACTGAATTGAGAACTCTAACTTCTGGTAGAGCATCTTCAACTATGGAGTTTTCACATTTTTCACCAGCACCAGAGGGTATATCTAAGGTTGTAATTGAAAAGGCAAATGGATTATCTTCAAAGTAAATAATTAATATTAACAAAATATAAAAGAGGCATGAATCAGAAAATTAGAATAAAGCTACGTTCTTACGATCATAACCTAGTTGATAAATCAACTTCAAAGATCGTTAAAACTGTACGTAATACAGGTGCTGTTGTAACTGGACCGATTCCGCTGCCCACCGACAAGAAAATATTCACTATATTAAGATCACCGCATGTGAATAAGAAGTCGCGTGAGCAGTTCCAATTACGAACACACAAACGTCTTATAGAAATCTACAGTTCTACAGCCAAAACTGTAAGTGCTTTAGAAAAGCTTGAATTACCTTCTGGGGTTGACATTCAGGTTAAATTAATGTAAGATAATA
>JBILRD010000293.1:0-3581 GCA_044372845.1 Saprospira sp.
ATGTTCTTTCCCTCCAATAGACTGAGCTTTGTGGATATGCCCCAGAGCTACATATTTTAGATCCTCATGAAATGCAGATGCCGGAATCCCTTCGACACCGCCCATAATAGCCCTTTCAGTATTATCCATATCTGTTATTTCAGCATTCAAAGCATGTAAATGACCCATGGCGATGATAGGTTCACCATTTGTACGAACAGCCGAAGCCTTTTCATACAATTCATTATACAGAGCGATAATACCATCGGTATACGGGTTTTTACTGCCTGGAACAGCAGGATACTCGCCCAGTCTGACAAAAGGTACAGCGAGACAGATGATGTCTTTTTCAGCTTTTTTAGCCTTGAGATTGACCATCATCTTATCGTAGAGGATTTCACCTTCAGCATTTTTTTCTATGGTGCCAACCAAATGAATATTGGATGTTTCAAGCAGCGGTTTTGGTGCTTCGAGCCTAGCAGCAGAATCATGATTGCCGGCTATAACAACTATTTGTAAGTCAGGACAATTTTTTACAGCCTGATTCAAAAATGTATAAAACATTCTGATGGCCTGAGCAGAGGGGTTAGATAAATCAAATACATCCCCACTGATCAGCAAAACCTCTATTTCCTCAGATTGTACTGTCTCCACCAGCCAGTTCAAAAAATGCTGATGTTCAAAAGTTCTGTCATGCTCGTGAAACAACTGTCCGATATGCCAATCTGCCGTGTGTAAAAATTTCATTTTAATAACCTTTTTTGAAAAGAATTATTGATTCAACATCTCCAGAAACTGATCTTCAGTAAGGATACTAATACCCAGTTTCTGCGCCTTATCCAGTTTGGAACCAGCTTTCTCGCCAACCACCAAAAAGTCAAGATTTTTACTCACGCCACTTAGTATTTTTCCACCGGCCTCTTCGACCATATCCTCGGCTTCATCTCTGGTCATTTTCGAAAGCGACCCGGTAAAAAGGAATGATTTTCCGCCAAGAATACCACTGCCTTCAGCTTTTGGCTTTTCAGCATCCAGCCTTTGAGTATTGACACCGAGAGATTCCAGTTCCAACAAAAGATGGATGGTATCCTCAAGGTGAAAGGTATCAAAAACTGCCTGAGCGACCTTTGGACCAATTTCTCTCAATTGCATCAGCTGTTCCAAACTCCAGTCTTTAAGATCTTTGATATTTTCCACTGCCGCAGCAAAAATTTTGGAGTTGGTCTCTCCTACAAACCGGATGCCCAAGGCATAAATAAGACGGTAAATAGGATTATTTTTTGAATCTTCGATGGCTTTACGTAGCTTATCCACTGACTTTTTACCAAAACCTTCAAAGCTTTCAATGCTATCATAATCAAGTCTGTAGATGTCGGCAATATTTTTTAAAAGGCCTTCCTGGTAGAATTTATCAACATAAGCTTCCCCAAAACCATCAATATTCATCGCATCTTTAGATACAAAATGCTTTAATTTTTCGAGCAGCTGCGCTTCGCAGAGGGGACTGACACATCTCCAGACTGCTTCGCCCGCAGGGCGTTCCAATTCGGACGTACAAACCGGGCAATGAGTAGGAAAAATGATTGGAATTTCGCTGCCGTCTCTAAGTTCTTCCATGGATTTGACAATGTAGGGAATCACATCTCCTGCCCTTTCTACCAAAACGGTATCGCCGATTCTGATGTCTTTTTCCTTGATCAAATCAGCATTATGCAGAGAAATGGAAGAAATGGTCACTCCCGCCAGTTCAACTGGTTCTACTTTGGCAACAGGTGTCACGGCTCCGGTTCTTCCGACCTGATACTCTACATTCAATAATTTTGTAGTCGCCTGTTTGGCTTGAAATTTAAAAGCTACCGCCCATCGAGGATGATGAGAGGTGTAACCCAGTTTATCCTGAAGAGAAAGATTGTCAAGTTTTACAACCATTCCATCAATTTCATATCCATAGCGCTCTCTGTCGTTTTGCCATTTCGAACAAAAGGCAGCCACCTCAGCAATATTTTGACAAAGCGCCATTTCATCATGAAGCCTTGGCACTTTAAATCCCAGACTCTCGAGGATTCTGATGGTCTCGTTATGAGAATTAAAATTGGACAAAACCGAATTTCCGTTTTGATCAACTGCAAATCCCATCTGATAAACAAAAGCATCCAAAGCTCTTTCCTTTACCTGTTTTGGATCTTTGACACGTAGTCCACCGGTTGCAGCATTTCTTGGATTAGCAAAAAGTTGTTCTCCAGCCTGAGCTCTGGCTTTGTTTACTTTTTCAAAAAGATCTTTTCTGATTAGGGCTTCTCCCCTCAATTCTACCTTATAAATGCCATATTTTGAAAAATTAGCCGTTAAAGGAATAGAGTTTATGGCTTTTATATTCGCTGTAATCTCATCTCCCATAATACCATTTCCACGGGTAGCGCCACGCAACAATTTATCATTTTCATAAACTAATACGATGGTTCCCCCATCAAATTTTGGCTCTACACAATAAGCCAAATCTTCATTTTTAACAAGCAACTTTTTAATCCTTTTATCAAAATCCATCAAATCATCAGGATTGTAAGAATTTTCCAGGGATAAAGTCGGTGTCAAATGCTCTACAGTTGGGAAATCCTCCGTCAAATCTGCCGAAACTCGTTGTGTAGGAGAATCAGAAACCAAAAGTTGCGGGTAAGCCGTTTCAATATCTTTTAACAGTTGAAACAGACAGTCGTATTCGTAATCGCTGATTACCGGCTGATCAAGAACATAATACCTCCATTCATGATAAATTATGATTTCCCTTAACTGATCTGCCTGTACACTGACTGTTTGAAAATCTGTACCGATACCTTCCTGTAAAATTTTTTTAGAAAGGTCGAATAAATCCTTTTGTTCTGTATTACTGTATAACATAAATTAAAACTATACTTAAATCTATTGATTGTTTGTGATTCCAAATACTTTCTCAACACTGGCAGGACATTTTTTAAAAACTCGCTCTTGTACATCCTCAATAAATGCCTCTTTCTCAAGATCCGTTAATCCTTTGTTATATTTTTTAAACTCAACCGCATAGCAATCATCTAATCCTCTGGCGTATTGAAATCCCTCCTCGACCTCCTCAAAAGAACCTTTTTGGATGGAATTTTTAAGCGTACAGTCGCAAAATTTTTGAGCCAATCGATTTTTAATTCTCGAATCCTTGTAAATAATTAAATCAATAATAAAAATGGATAGAATGAGAAAAATCATAGCAACTGAACTGATAACAGCTATCTGTATTTTTTTCTCTTTGCTTAAGCTTTTTAACTGTTCTATGTATTGATAAAATTTGTTTTTCATCTTTCAAAAATAAAAAATGTTTGCATGAACCCATTCAAGAATCATATCATTCTTTTTCTTTTATTTTTTTATGATTCAGGGGTAACAAAATAATGAAATATGTCATTATTATTAAGTGACTTAATAGTTTAATATTTATAATCTTGTCGCTACATTTATATGTGATTTATTTAATTATTTAGTTTAAAAAAAATACGGAATGCAATTAGGAGATAAAATCAAAAAAATAAGAGATCTGAAAGGTTTGACGCAGGAGGATATAGCTTCAAAATTAAATA
>JBILRD010000251.1:0-4033 GCA_044372845.1 Saprospira sp.
AAAAGCTCTCTACGATAAGTTCTCAGCAAAAATGTTTGGGGTGTGCAAACGTTATGTCAAAAGTATTGAAAGCGCTGAAGATGTTCTGGTAGAAGCTTTTTACAAAGTTTTGAACAAAATTGATATGTTTTCCAACGAAGGGAGTTTTGAAGGTTGGATCAGAAGGGTAGTGGTGAACGAATCACTTATGTTTTTAAGAAAAAATTACAGATTTAACGAACATATTGATATTGAAGAAGCACCAGTTCAAGCAGAAATTGTAAATGTTGAAGATCAATTATCTGCCAATGAGATATTAAGATTATTGGATAAGTTGCCAACAGGCTATAGAACAGTATTTAATCTATATGTGTTGGAGGGACTGAAACATAAAGAAATAGCTGAATTGCTCGAAATAAGTATCAATACATCAAAATCTCAACTAATTCTTGCAAAAAAAAGACTTAAAGATCTTGTTGAAAATGCTTCAACAATAAATTTGAAAACGAATAATTAAATTAAAATAAATTTAAAACTATGAGTGGAGAAGATATCATCTCAAAACTCTTTAAAGACAGTGAAAGTAATTTAGACGAAACTCCAAGACAAGAACTTTGGGATCGTCTGGAATTAAAATTGGATAATATTCAAAGTTCTGAAAAGAATTCTGAACAAGATTTATCCGCCACAGGTACTAGAACCAAGGTAATAAATTTAAAATATCTGCTTTATCTTTCAGCAGCTTCCATTTTATTAATACTTACGGCAACTTTATACTTTATCCAAAATCCCGAAAATAATAAGACAATTAGCGAAAATATAAAACTGTCTTCAGAGGAGAGAATTGAAGAATCAGAAACGCTACCAGTAGTTGAAGCAGAATCTGAAGCGAGATTTGAAAAAAACGATAAAATACAGGAAAAAAAGATCATTGAAGAGTACAAGAATCTATTCAATATTAGTGAAGTAGAAACAGAAAAAGAATTGGATATTGAAAGTATCAGTATGGTTGAAGCTACTGATGATGTACAAATGATAATACCTGAGATATTAACAAAAGAAGAAGATAAATCTGTACTAAGTGTTCCCAAGTCATCAGGATTATATTCCAATGACTTTGAAAATACTGGTAACTACTCCAATGCCCCCAGTATTGTATCAAGATCTGAATACATTGATAATGGTAAGAATTTTTCAAATCCTCCAGTAATCGAAAATATATTGAGCAATAAGGTAATATCAGCTGAGAAAAAAAACAGTTCAACACCTAAAGTAAAAGCGGAATCATCAAGTATACCCTCTATTAAAAAATCTAAAAAGGAGCCGTATTCCAACAAACTTAATTCACGTTTGTCAATCTTTGAATGGCTTTTGGGTTCATGGATAGACAGGGAAGAAGAAGGTTCAAAAACTTATGAGAATTGGACTGTACAGGATAAGAATTCAATAGTTATCAGTGGATTTAAAATAAGCGGCAGTACTAAAATATTCGAGGAGAAAATGACTATTTATTTTGATGAAAAAACCTCAAAGATTTATTTGATTATGCCTTTGGATGAAAGAAATCAAAATGTTACATATACGCTACTTTCATACGATAATGAAAGCATTGTTTTTTATCAGAATACCAATAGTAACTTCCCGGATAAAGTTATAATTGAGCGAAAGTTGTCTGGCTTTACAACTACTGTCCTTTTTAGTCAGGGTTTCTTTAACACCTCACAGCAAACTTATTTAGACAATAGAAACAGAGTCTCAAATCGAAAAGCCTTGAGAACATTAGAGCCTGTTAATAAATAACATCTTTCAAATAATAAACTGATAATATTAGTTGTTTAATATTATTAGGCTTTTGAATTATTTGCTCTTTTGTGTTATTTTTGAGAAAATACTATTGAGCATAATAAAATGGAAGATACCTACAGACATAAAGGACTACGAAAGCGATTGTTGGAGAAACTAAAATCCAAAGGTATCAAGGATGAAGCGGTTTTGGAGGCCATGAATGAAATTCCTCGTCATTTTTTCCTCGATAAAGCGTTTGAGGAAATGGCTTATGAAGATCAAGCAATGCCAATTGACGAAGGTCAAACTATTTCTCAGCCCTTTACAGTAGCATATCAATCACAAATTCTTTCGGTTGAGAAAAGAATGAAGGTTTTAGAAATTGGAACTGGTTCCGGTTATCAAGCTGCTGTGCTTGCCAAGATGGGCGCTAGAGTATATACTGTTGAGCGTCATGAAAAACTTTATTTAAAGGCTCAAAAGATGTTGGATATTTTGAAAATACAGAATGTCAGATGTTATTTTAATGATGGAAACAGGGGACTTGGTGAGTTTGCTCCTTTTGATAGAATTTTAGTTACATGTGGCGCAAATGAAGTGCCTCAACTATTACTTTCTCAACTTTCAGTAGGAGGGATGATGGTTATTCCAATCGGTGAATCTGATTCTCAAATTATGACTAGAATCACCAAAACCAGTGAGCACAATTTTTATTATGAGGAATTTGATAATTTTAAGTTTGTGCCTTTTCTGAGTGGAAAAAAATCAATTTAACTTAAGGGTGGTTTTATTCAAATATAAATATCTTATATTTGAAGTATAATGTTATTGAAATAGGGATATATGTAACAAAAACATAGTTCCTAAAATTCAGGGAATGAAAGACTTATTGTTATTTTTATTATATTGTTTGATAGTTGTGTTTTGGCTAAACAAAGCCAAAAAATTACAATCTAATGGGTTGACTAGCTATTTCTTAATTGGATATTTCTTTCTCAGATTAGGGTTAGGATTCCTCTATTATGAAATTTATTTTAGTTATTTCACCGAGGGGGATACATTTATTTTATTCGATGAATCAAAATTAATTTCCTCGAGCTTCTTTAATTATCCAGAATATTATTTCCGATCAATATTTGGATTAAACCCAATAGTTCCCTCTGATGCTGAGGTTTTTCTGTATCCAAGCACTCATTTTATTCTTAAAGATTTTGGTACTTATCTTCTTGTACATTTGCATGCGTTTCCGGTTTGGCTAAGTAATGGAAGTTATCATGTCCATTTAATTTTTGTTTCAATCATAGGCCTATTAGCCTCTGTCAATGTTTATAATGCTTTCAAAGTACATTTTTCAGACAATTCAAAACTTCATAAATTATCTTGCTTTTTTATACCGTCCATTATATTTTGGACTTCAGGATTTCATAAAGATGTTTGGGTGTATCTAGGAATAAGTTATTTACTGTTAGGGTTAAATGAAATTAAAAATACAAAAATTAACAAGCATCTATTAGTTGGTTTATTGATAGTAACCCTTTTTAGATTTCATTTGTTTTTAATAATTCTTCCTCTACTTGTTGCCTATTTTTGGTCACTAAGAGAAGATAAAATAACTGCTTTGCAAAAGTATGTTATCGTAACTTCTTTTTTCTTTATTTTGATTTTTATAGCTGAATCTACTGGTTTTATTCCCATTTTAAAAATTATCTCCAATAAGCAAATTGCATTTTTAAATGAGTATGGAAGTTCAAATATTGAAAATGCATCTGCATTAAAACCGACCTTTTTAAGCGTTATTCAAAGTATTCCCGGAGCATTTATAAATGTTTGCTTTCGTCCTTTTATATGGGATTGTAAAGATTTTTTGCAATATCTTGCCTCTGTGGAGTTGTTATTGTTTTGGCTGGGCTTACTTTTTTATTTTATATATAGTAAAACTTCATTTTCGAAAAATCCATTACAATTATTCATTAGCTTTTATTTTTTGCTCAATTTTTTAATGATTGGACTTTTAGTTAATAATGTTGGAACTATAGCCAGGTATAGAGCCATAGCTATGGGATTGGTAGCTATTTTTGTTTTGCAAGCTATGGGGATCGTTAAAAAAGAAATGTTGAAAGTTGTTTCTACCGTTAGCCCATTTAAAAAAAACGGAAAAAAATTAAATTAGGGTATTCATGATAAACTTTTTATAGAATCTGATAGAGTTAAAATACTCTTTAATTGCTATTCGCTCATCAACTTTATTATTTAGTCTTTCGAGTTGTGA
>JBILRD010000252.1:0-4030 GCA_044372845.1 Saprospira sp.
TTGTCAAGATATATAAGTCGTCAAGGCTTAAATCCAGTACATTTACTGAATACACACTGTCATATAGATCATGTGTTTGGAAATAGATTTGTCGCTGATACCTGGAATCTGAAATTGACTATTCCAGATGGTGAACAGTCTGTATTGGATGCTTTCCCAAAAATTTCAGAGATGTATGCCATCCCGAATATTCAACAGTCACCTGACCCTGAAATAATCTTATTCGAAAACGATATAGTCAAGTTCGGAAATACAACGATGAAGGTAATTTCAGCACCTGGCCACTCGCCGGGAGGTATATGTTTTTATCTGGAAGATGAAAAGATTTTAATTGCCGGAGATGTGATTTTTGAAGATAGTATCGGAAGAACTGATCTTCCTGGAGGGAATCACAATCTGTTAATTCAAAATATCAAAACTAAAATTTTAACCTTGCCGGAAGATGTTCAAATTTATTGTGGACATGGAAATAGTACGACAGTAGGAAAAGAGAAAAGATACAATCAATTTTTAAGATAATTTTTATAAATATTTTTCAATGAAATATACAGAACTTAATAAAATTGGAGAGTTTGGTCTTATAGAAAGACTCACTCAAAAATTTGAAATAAAAAATTCATCCACCTTAAAATCAGTAGGTGATGATGCTGCAGTTATCCAATATGCAGAAGGGAATGCCAGTGTTGTTTCTACTGATATGTTGGTGGAAAGCATACATTTTGACTTGATTTATACTCCTTTAAAACATCTTGGTTATAAATCGGTAGTTGTTAATCTTTCGGACATTTACGCTATGAATGCAGTTCCGCGACAAATATTGGTTTCAATGGCTGTCTCCAGTAAATATACAGTCGAAGCATTGGAAGAATTTTATGAAGGTATGAAAATGGCCTGTGACTATTACGGGGTTGATTTGGTGGGTGGTGATACAACCTCCTCGGCCAAAGGATTGGTCATCAGCATTACGGCCATTGGCGAGCAAAATCTGGATAAAATTGTTTACAGATCTGGTGCAAAGCCCGGGGATTTAATTTGTGTAAGTGGAAATTTAGGAGCCGCTTATGTAGGTTTACAACTTTTGGAGAGAGAAAAACAGGTATTCCTTGCCAATCCTACCATGCAACCAAGTTTTGACGGTCAGGACTATCTGATAGGTAGAATGTTGAAACCTGAAGCAAGAAAGGATATTGTTGAATTTTTTGAAAAGAATAATTTGACGCCTACATCCATGATAGACATTTCAGATGGCTTATCTTCTGAGATCATTCATATCTGTAATCATTCGAAAACCGGGGCGCTACTTGAGGAGGTAAATATTCCTGTTTCGGAACTTACTTACCAAAAAGCATTGGACTTTAATACTGACCCTATTGTCTGTGCCATGCACGGTGGAGAAGATTATGAACTGTTATTTACAATAGATCCTAAGGATGCCGACAAGATAAAATATAATCTTGATATCAGTATCATTGGTGAAATTATACCAGCTGAAGATGGAGTGAAATTACAGACAAAAGCTGGAAAATTACACGAAATCACCTCACAGGGTTTCCGACATTACTAATTTTTTATTTTTTCTAACAGAACTAAATCGATACGAACAAATTTTTATGAATCCCCATTACCCCGAGTCATTTTACGATGAAATTTTAAAAATCCATCATTCTACAGACCTTGTTATAGAAGCCAAGTATCTCGAACTTGGAGCAATACTACAAAAATTTCTACTTCAGTTTTCTGAAGAGGAAAGCCTTAAATTTTCAAATTATTTCTCCAGAATATCTTACCTGTCTTACAAGTACGATTTGAGTAAGACTTTACAATGGCAACTTAACAATTTCAGAAACAATCAAAGTCAATTATGGACTGGCAAATTTAAACCTGTTCAGAATGATCTTGTAATAGCTTTGAAAACTGTTTCCTCTCTAATTTTTACTTTAACAGAAAAAGAACTTCCTAAGGATCTTGAGAATCTTTTTTTGAATTTAAAGACTGATAAATTTGAATCAAACAGACCTACTTACAAGGAAAAGTACGACGATCTAAGAGTGGTGGTTTTAGATATTGATGAAGAAAATCATGTCTTAATTTGCAGGGAAAATGGTTTCGAAAATTCAGATTTTATATTGGTTAAATACGATCAGACCATTCAGAATAAATTTAACGATACAGTAGCCTTCATAAAAAATGTTTTCAGCTCCAGAGCAACCCTTAATTTGATTGATGTAAAGGTTGATGAAGATCATTTTTTCTATCCAAAAGTGATTGTTCTTGAACCTGATTATCTGGTAGATGTGACAGCTATAGCGGAATGTTTTCATGATTTTGCAAATATTTCTTCGGGGTATACCATCAACAAGTTCAAGCCCAGGGGAAACACGCCGGCAATCATGGTTGGAAATATTGCCAATTTTCTTTTGGATCAACTAATGTCTGATTCAAGTATAAGTTTTAAAGAAGCCTTTCAAAAAGTATTTCAAACCAATACTCTAGCCTTTGCTGATTTTGACGATGAAGAAATGAGAAAAATTTACGATCAGTCAAAACATCATTTCGTATCCCTGTTGAAGGTCATTAAGACTGACTTTGATAAAATTGGAGTTAAAACTGAAAATTGCTACCTGGAGCCATCTTTTTACTCCAATAAATTTGGATTGCAAGGTCGTCTGGATATCTGGCATAAACCTATTGACAGCAAAAAGGCTGCAATCATCGAATTGAAAAGTGGCGGATTGTATAAAACCAATAATCTTGGATTGAATCATAATCACCATGCTCAAACTACGCTCTATGATCTGTTGGTCAGATCGGTCTACAAAGACATGGATGTCATAGAATACTTACTCTACTCGAAATTAGAGAATGATCAACTCAAACTTTCCATACCAGATAGAAATACCAAGCTGGAAGTCATTCGATTGAGAAATGAATTATTGACTATAGATAAAAAATTATCAAGATTGGACGAAAAGCCTTTGAATGAACTAAACTTCTTAGATAAAATTTCATCTGAGATTGTTCCAAAATCAGCTGGATTTTTAGCCAGGGATCTTGATGATTTTCATAAGGTTATCAAAAATTCTTCCGATCTTGAACGCAGATATTTCATCGCATTTACTGCCTTTATTGCCAAAGAATTTATCATTTCAAAAATTGGCTCTGATCAAAATGAAAACTCTGATGGACTAGCCTCGTTGTGGCTCACAGATTTTGAAGAGAAAAATCTAAATTTTAGCATACTTTCGGCTCTGGAAATTATTGAAAACAACTCCAACTCGGAAGAGATGTTGTTGATTTTGAAAAGGACTAAGGATACAAATCCTCTTGCCAATTTTAGACAGGGAGATATTGCAGTATTGTACCCCAAAGATAGACCCGAAGATTCTGTCATGAATCACCAAATTTTTAAAGGTTCCATCATCTCCATCGATTCTGAAAAAGTATTTTTTAGATTGCATTCCAGACAATTTAACGATGATGTCTTTAATCAATTTCAGCATTGGTGCCTGGAGCATGATAGCATGGACAAAAGTTTTAATTTGCAATACAGTGCCTTATACAATTTTTTGAATGCTGAAAAAAAGAAAAAAGAGCTTTTGTTAACGATTCAGCCACCTAAAAAATCAATCATTTCTAATCTTTACTTTGACAATGCAAGTTTAAGTGCTGAACAAAAAAATGTCCTGAACAAAGCACTCTCATCTGAAGATTATTTTCTTCTGGTTGGACCTCCAGGTACTGGAAAAACGAAGGTCATGCTGGCTGAAATGGTCAAACATTTGTTAAAAAACAGCCATGAAAATATTCTATTACTAGCTTATACTAACAGAGCTGTAGATGAAATCTGTGAGGCAATTCATGGTTTTGCCGAAGATCAATATCTGCGTTTAGGTAGTCGATATGCTTCAGATACAAGATTCGAACATAGAATGTTTTCAGTTTTTACAGAGAACATTCAAAACAGAAAAGAATTAAAAGAAATCATATCAAAAACGAGAATTTTTGTTTCTACCGTTTCAACTTTGTTGAA
>JBILRD010000010.1:0-14929 GCA_044372845.1 Saprospira sp.
TTGGCTTTTTAATCTTTTTTCGATATTGATTGATGAATGCATTTTTTAATATCTTAAAAAGCCAAGCCTTAGCGGTGGTACCCGCGATATACTTATCAATAAAACGGTAAGCCTTCATGTAGGTCTCTTGAACCAAATCATTGGCATCCTCCTCATTATAGGTGAGGTGATAAGCAAAATTATACAGAGCATTGATTTGTGGCATTAACTCTTTGTTAAAAACCTCCATCTGCTCAGGGCTTACTATTTTATATTTTATTTCCTCGTTGATGGATTCCAAATCAGAAAATTCATCTTTTCCGAGTTCAAAATCATTATAATTATTTTCCATACCTATTAAAATTAAACTGCTCTCGAACGTTCACCATTCGAGAGCAGTTTGAATATTTAAGAACGACAGGTTCTTATTTCGATCCGTTTTTTGCGGAATCTATCAATGCATCAAGAATTGGATTAACCGATTGCTTTTGTACGTTTATGTAGTGATTATATTGTTCTGGTGTTAATATTTTTTTAACAGCGACGTGAAAATCATTTTTCAAAACTTCTTTTTTAGCAGAACCATTTTGTTTAACGTTTTCAGCCGTTGTACTGGCAAGCGTTTTGACAGCTATTTGTTGTTCTCCTGTTAGTTTGTATGTTGAAGAAATATTTTGAATCAATTTTCTGATATGTTCTTCATGTCCATTGTTATTGACGCTGTTTGTCTGAGCATTCACATTAACTAAAGCGAAAAAAAGAACCGTAACAATCATTGCTATTTGTTTCATAATCTTTGGTCTATTGGTTATCTAATGAATTTCATAATTTTAAAATGTTTTGCTAAAATAATCCAAAAAAACTAGAAAATCAAGTCTTGTTAGTAATCGTAAACATTTAAACGTAAACAATTCTAAAAAGATACGTTTACATAATTTTTTATAGATCTAATCTCCAATTTCCATCATCATTCCGCTCATACCCATATTGGAGAAACCGCCATCGTGGTAGAGATTCTGCAAGGTCACATATCTGGTGTAATCAGAAAACATTGAAATACAATATTTTGCACAAGCCTCAGCCGGAGCATTGCCAACCGGAGACATTTTTTCTGCATAATTTAAAAATTCATCAAATCCTTTGATTCCGGAACCTGCCGTTGTTACTGTCGGAGATTGAGAAATGGTATTAACTCTGACCTTATTTCTAACACCGAAATGATATCCAAAACTTCTGGCAAAAGATTCTAAAAGTGCCTTAGATTCTGCCATCTCACTGTAGTGAGGAAAAACGCGCTGAGCAGCTATGTAAGACAATGCCAAAATCGATCCCCAATCATTCATTGCATCAGCCTTCCAAAGACTTTGCATCAATTTATGGAAAGATATAGCAGAAATATCTAATGTTTGCTGCATCCAATCATAATTCAAATCTGTGTATTGTTTTCCTTTGCGAATATTGATTGACATTCCGATAGAATGCAAAACAAAGTCAATCTTTCCACCAAAAATCTCCATACTCTTGGCAATCAAATTGTCTAAATCTTCCACTTTGGTAGCATCAGCAGAAATAACCTGAGCATCTAATTTTTTTGCCAAATCATTGATTGTTCCCAATCTAAAAGCAACAGGTGCATTAGTTAAAATAATTTCGGCACCCTCTTCTTTACATAACTCTGCAACTTTCCATGCTATTGACTGGTCATTAAGTGCACCAAAAATGATTCCTTTTTTGCCTTTAAGTATCATAATTTACTCCAATTTGATGATTAATAAATATGTATTAAGTTGCTAAGTTATAAAATTTATTCAGCCAATCTTAACTTTTTTTAAAACTGATCTTTATCAGATAATAAAAGCAGCTATAAATATTGTTATTTTTGACAGATCATACATCCGGCAGGACAAAAATTGCATCTTTATATTATAAATTGATAACGACATGAATTTAAGGAACTTTTACTTCATAGCTATTTCATTCTCTTTTCTTTTTGCTTTTACACTAAGCTCCTGCTCTGATGATACCAGAAAAAAAATGGATATCACACCGATGGCCTATGGAAATATCGATAACATCTATTTGGTGAGTGATGATTATTTTTGGAATTCTGCTATTGGAGATACTTTCAAAAATCAATTTGAAGCCTTATATCCTATCACCCCACAACCTGAACCTCTTTTTGACATTCGCTATGTTAATCCCGAAAAATTCAACAAAGTTTTAAAAACACACAGGGCTGTCATCATCATGGCAGATCTTTCGGATAAAGAAAATGTAGCAACAAAACTGGTTTATGAAGCCATTGGCGAGAAAAAATTAAAAAAAGCTTTTAGTGACAAAAGATACCGTATCGCTGTTCAAAAAAATCGATGGGCAATGGGACAGGTAGTTATTTATTGGTTTGCTCCAAATCGCGAAGAATTATTGGAAACTGTTACCAAAGATTACAAACAGGTCATCAGAGCAGTTAATGATCTGGACAGTGAAAAATTATTAAAAATGGTTTATGCTGATGGTCTTAATCAAAGAGTAATGGAAGATATCAAAAAGAAATATGGTATCGAAATGCAGATTCCACAGGGATTCAGGCTTGCCCATCAGGATAGTTCAACGATTTGGTTATTTGAAGAAACTACCAAAGTCAGCAACAATATCATGATTCATTCCATCAAAAATGCTGATTATAAAACCATTTCTCGTGACAGCATCATCGCCATTAGAAATCGAGTGTCAAAAAAATATTTTTCTTCCTGGTCAGAAGGTTCCTTCATGGTTGTTGATAATGAAAATATGCCAATATTCTTCCAGGAAATGGTTTTTGGTGGACTTAGATCCATGCAGGCTAGAGGAATTTGGAGAATGGAAAAAGATTTTATGGGCGGTCCCTTTGTCAGTTACCTGATTCCAAATCCTAAAGAGAAAACAACTCTTCTGATCGACGCTTTTGTCTATGCTCCAGGGCAAAAGAAAAGACCGGAAATGCGAAAACTGGATGCCGTATTTTCGACTTTTAAATTTCTATAGATACTTTTCTGTTAGAAAAAATCTTTTCCAACAATCACCTTTTCTATACAACTACTACCAAAACTATAAGGCAAGTAGGCCAAAGAAGGAATGGGCTTTGTTAATATCAAATTAGCTTTCTTGCCAACTTGAATAGTTCCGAGCTCTTTTTCCAATCCTAAGGCAAAGGCTGCATTGACCGTAGCGGCATTAATGGCTTCCTCAGGTAATAATCGAAGCTTGATACAGGCTAATGTCAAAACGAATGACATATTTCCGCTGGGAGATGTGCCCGGATTGTAATCAGAGGCTAATGAAATTGGGATACCCGCATCCACCATTTTTCTTGCCGGTGGGAAATGCTCGTCATTGAGAAAAAATGGCGCAGAAGGCAATAAGGTGGCAATGGTATTCCCTTGACTTAAAATCCTGATTTCATCCTCATTGAGCACTTCAAGGTGATCAACAGACAAGGCTTTATATTTTATGGCAGTTTCAATGCCTCCCATCGAATTAAATTGATTGGTGTGGATCTTCGGAATCAAGCCATATTTTGCTCCGGCTTCCAAAATTCTATCCAATTCCTCCACAGAGTAAAATCCTTTCTCGCAAAAAACATCAATATAATCTGCCAGCCCTTGATCAGCTATCCTTGGCAACATTTCATTGATGATGACACTTAGATAAGCTTCACGATTTTCTCTAAATTCCATCGGCATGGCATGAGCGCCCAAAAAGCTGGACTTGACTGGAATCGGACTGATCTCTTTCAATCTTTTGATTACCCTCAACATCTTCAATTCTGCCTCTAAAGTCAATCCATAACCACTTTTTATTTCAATAGCTCCGGTTCCGGTCTTGATTACTTCAAACAATCTTTTTTGTGAAGCATCAAATAAAGCTTCCTCCTCCATTGCCTGAAGTCTTCTGGCAGAGTTCAAAATTCCTCCTCCCCTTTCGGCAATCTCCTGATAACTCATCCCTTGAATTCTGTAAACAAACTCCTGCTCTCTGGGAGCTGCAAAGACCAAATGGGTATGGGAATCGCAAAAAGCCGGTAAAACAAAACCGCCATTGGCATCAATCTCTTCATCAGCTCTTTCAGGAATTGAATCCATCGATCCATAGTCTGAAATAATACCATCTTCTATCATCAAATAGGCATTTTCCAGTAAATCAATTTGCTTCAAAGCCTCTCCTCTCAGAGCTTTGCTGATAGGGGTTTTTGAATGTACTAAACCAGCAATATTTTTAATGAGAACACTTTTCATAGATGGATTATAGGTCTTAGTTGGAAGCGTTGGGATTAAAATTTGGATCGATGCTCTTCCACCTGATTTGATAACTGTCTGCCTTTGATTGATAATCAATCGCTTCTTTTTCCGATTCTGCCAATGCTGCTAATTGTCTGTAAGCTACTTCCAGGGAATACAAAATGGCAGGCTGTCGCTCCCCGCCAACTTCCAAAGCTTTTTCAAAATAATCAATCGCTTTATAATGTTTTCCCGAAATGCCATTGGCAACACCTAGAAGTCTGTACGTGTCAGCATCAATTTTATAGATAATGGATTGCTCCAAGTTTTGAATACAGCCTTCCAGATTTCCCATCACCTGGCCTAGCAACAAACCCTTCATTTTCAGCGTAACAGCCATATTATTATTCAGATCTGGGTGAGATGGTACATAATCTTTGAGTGTCTGATAATAAACAACTGCCGAATCAAAATAACTCAAAGCCAGGTTAAAACGTTCGCTTTGGTTAGTTGGCATTTTAATAGCTGAGCAAAAAATACCTTTGTTGTACATATAGCTATCAGCAATATTAAAGGCTGCGTTGGCTTTGAATAAGAGATAGTTATAATGGCCAAACTTTAAAACTGTATTCTTTTTTTGAGTATTATTTAACCAGGAAATATGCTTATCCATACTTTTGAAAAGCTCAAAATAACATTTTCGGGAGGTCTGCAAGTTGTTTTCATATTGAACCGTCAGGGCAAAGAGGCTATCTTGAGCTTTAAATTTTGAATTGGCATTTTTTTGTAATTTGATGAGATAGAGATCTGCTTTGTCAAAATCCTCCTTTTGCAGGTAAATCAAAAATCTTTTTTCCAGATCTTTCCACTGTTGAACTGCCTTAGTCTGAGCATGAACAACCATTGATAAAGTATTAAAAAACAATATTATTACAATATTCTTTATCATTAGTTGATTACGATAGCTATAGTTATTATTTAAATCCTAACCGAGGTATTTTCTTTTTAAGGTAAAGCTTTGTCCCAAATACAATTCTTTGACTTTTTGGTCATTAGCCAATTCTTCAGGACCACCTTCTTTAAAAATTTGTCCGTCCACCATGATATAAGCTCGATCAATAATCGACAGCGTCTCTCCAACATTATGATCCGTTATCAATATGCCGATATTTTTATTTTTCAACTTCCAGACGATAGATTGAATATCCTCTACCGCAATGGGGTCAATTCCTGCAAAGGGTTCATCCAGCAAGATAAAAGACGGATTCACCGCCAATGCTCGGGCTATTTCAGTTCTACGGCGTTCACCACCTGAAAGTGTATCTCCCATGCTTTTTCGAACTTTTTCAAGGCCAAATTCATCTATCAAGGACTCCAGTTTCGATGCTTGTTCCTCCTTCGAAAGCTCTGTCATTTCCAAAACAGCTTTGATATTATCCTCGACCGATAGTTTTCTAAAAATCGAAGCCTCCTGAGGTAAATAGCCGATTCCCAGTTTTGATCTCTTGTACATTGGCAGAGAAGTGATGTCCTTTCCATCCAGAAAAACTTTTCCGCTTTGGGGTTGAACAAATCCCACTGTCATATAAAAGGTGGTCGTTTTTCCGGCTCCGTTTGGCCCTAACAAACCAATAATCTCCCCTTGTTTTACCTCTATGGAAACGCCTCTGACAACATTTCGTCTTCCGTAGGTTTTGAACAGATTTTCAGCTCTAAGTATCATTTGTTATAAGATAAAAATATGTTCACTATTTAATTTTTACTTTTCCGGCGTATTCCATCACCAATTGCTCTGTCGGAAAATCACCCACCTTTCTAATAGATACATTCATGATATAACTTTCATTAACGATCGTATTCAAAGAATATCCGCATAAATTGTTTTCTCTGACCTTTGACAAGACTGCTTCTTTGCCAAAAAGTTTGACATTCTTTCTCTCTACTGATTTGAAAGCCAAAACTTCAGTGTTCAGAAATTTTTTCCATGCTTCGGCATCTTTCAGCGATTTATTTTCAATAATATTCACGCTGTAGGTTACACTATCCTTAACAGTAAAATTTTCATAAAATGTGATGTTGGCATCGTATCCAATGGTTTTGGATACCGGTCTTTGAGGAAAAACTGCTTCTACTTCAGGATGAACCTTGTACTTTTCCCATTGAGGAACAGATTTTTCGATTTTAGTCCATTTTTCTGCTCTCTTTTTCTCCTCTGTGTTGCAGGCAATGCAACTAATGATTACTAGTAAACTAAATAGGCTGGTTTTAAATTTCATTTTCTAAAGGCTACAAATTGGTCATTAACAATAATTCAATATCAGTAAATTTTAATCCATATCGCTCACTCATGTACCGGTTTGTCAAACAACCTTTGTA
This sequence comes from Saprospira sp., assembly GCA_044372845.1. GTDB lineage: Bacteria > Bacteroidota > Bacteroidia > Chitinophagales > Saprospiraceae > Saprospira. The sequence continues at coordinate 6,612 of JBILRD010000010.1, forward strand.
CATGTATACCCCATTTCGAAATCCCAAATTGGTTCTGATCAATGCTTCGATACTTTCTGTTCCACCGGCTTTAAGAAAAAATGGTGTCAATACGTTGCTGAATGCAGTCGAACCGGTACGTGGATATCTCGAAACGATATTCGGAACGCAGTAATGAATGACATCATACATTTTGAAAGTGGGGTTATTATGTGTTGTCAATCTGGAAGTCGCAAAACAACCGCCTTGATCAATACTCACATCAATGATGACGGAACCTGCTTTCATGTTTTTTACCATATCCTCACCAACAATACAAGGGGTTCTACCGGATTCGGCATGGATGGCTCCAATCACAACATCGGCAGAGTATAATTCCTGTTCCATTTCAGGTGTATTAAAAGTGCCGGTGTACAACCTTGTTCCCAAATCACTTTGCAAACGCATGAGCTTGCGGATGCTGTTATCAAACACTCTGACCTCTGCTCCATATCCCAAGGCTACTCTGGCAGCTACCTCAGCAACAACTCCGGATCCCAGAATCAGGACCTTAGCGGGTGGTACGCCCGAAATTCCGCCGAGTAAAACACCCCTTCCTCCAGAGGAGGCCGACAATAAATCAGCAGCGACCTGCATGGCGCCAATCCCTGCAATCTCAGACATCATTCTTACAAATGGAAAAATTCCTGAGGTGTCTTTCATGTATTCCATCGCCAAAGCTGTTATTCTTTTGTTTTTCAACCTGTACAGATATTCTTCCTGCATGGTTGGCAAATGAATCGGAGATATCAGGATTTGTCCGGGTTGACCCAAATCTATTTCCTCCAAGGTCGGTGGCGCTACCTTTAAAATCACATTGGCCTTAAAAACCTGTTCTTGGCTGTAGGCAATCTCGGCCCCAGCCTCGGAATATTCATAATCTGAAAAATTAGAACGCTCACCGGCATCTTTTTCAACAATGATGTGATGACCAGCTTTGACCAAAGTCTTGACAGCTGCAGGAGTCAGAGCGATTCTGTTTTCCGGAAAAGCAATCTCCTTCGGAATCCCAATGGAGACTTTTCTACTGCGTTGATGTGTATCCAGCGTTTCCTCTTGAGGACTCAGTTCCGTCAACCCCTTAGGTATGTTTATCTTACGTTTTTCCATAATCAATCAGATTTATTGGATATTAGATTTTAAATAGGCTTCGGTACTTAAAAACATTTTATTGGTTCCTAAATCCAGCATAATCGCCTCTTTAAAGACTTTTTTTAAAATATGCTCAAAAAAAAGGTTCGTTTTATCGATGGCCGCCTCAGTAGAAGTAATTCTGTTGTACATAATCAGCGCTTTTTTAGAAGAAATTTGTTTCAAATGTTCCATAAATTCCTCCTGTTCAAACTGTTCTGGTACGAGGTCATCAATGAACAAATCTACGATGATTAAATCATAATATTTGGACCTCTTTTTTACAAACTCAAAAGCATCTTCACAAAAAAATTCAATCTCAGACTCCAGTTTAGGAGTGGCATATTTTTTCGCTAATTTAATAACTTCAGCATCAATATCCACTGCAGCATATTTGTATTTTTTCAGGAATTTTTTTTCCAGTATCAGAGGCACACTGCAAAGTCCAACTCCAAGTACTAAAACGTTTTTTATCCCAATCCTGTCAAGCGATATCTTTTTAAAACTATTCAAAAAATTATGATACAAATCCTCAAAAGAATACATTGCATGAGCCGTGCAAAGCGAATATCTGCCCTGATTCAAAAACACTTCCAGTCTCCCACTTACTTTGCTTTCAACCGATTCCATTTTGATTGGAACGAGATAGCTGATGATTTTTTTCAACAAAGAGGGTTTTTGTATCACTTCACTCATTACAAGGCAGTATTGTCGGCTCTAAATTCACTTTCCCGAATAAAAACCTCCCAAAGTATTTTTTCGTCTGTTTCTGTAAACTCAATGGCCCTTCTCTCCATCATCCTTTTGGCTGTTTCAGTCGCCTCTTCAAATCTGTAGGTCGAAAGTCCCTCTACTCCTCCCCAGGAAAAAGAGGGGATGAACTTATCCGGAAATCCAGCGCCAAAAACATTGGCCGATACGCCGACAACGGTACCTGTATTAAACATGGTATTGATGCCGGATTTCGAGTGGTCGCCCATGAACAATCCGCAAAACTGCAATTTCGAATTGACATAATCCTTTGTGGAATAATCCCAGATTTTGATGTCCGAATAGTTGTTTTTCAAATTGGAATTGTTGGTATCGGCTCCCAGATTACACCATTCACCAAGTACTGAATTACCTAAGAAACCATCATGCCCCTTGTTGGAATAAGCAAATAAGACGGAATTGTTGATCTCGCCTCCCACTTTGGAATAAGGTCCTATCGTCGTAGCGCCATAAATTTTTGTTCCCAGCTTTGTCACGGCATGCTCGCATATTGCAATAGGTCCTCTCAACAGAGAGCCTTCCATGACCTGAGCGTCCTTGCCGATATAAATCGGACCCGTTTTGGTATTTAACACAGCACATTCCACGCTGGCACCCTCTTCAATAAAAAGCTGCTGAAGATCACCTATCAATTGATTAGAATCAGAGAGCTGCTGCGAGTTTCTCCCCTTGGTCAGGAGTTCAAAATCTTTTCTGATTTCTTGGTCATTTAAACTAAAAATATCCCATAAATGCGCTACTTGACCAATATCAGCATCCCATTCTAAAGTATCCATCTCCGGCAGGGTATTCCCTTCAAAAAAAGCGATGGCTTGCTCTTCATTGACTCTCATAGCCAATAAAACAGCTCCCTTTACCAAGGCATGGTTCATGGGTAAATTGTTGATGCGATCCAACAAGGTATCATCTGCCAAAACCGAGGCATTGATCAGTAGATTCTGTCTTTCTATTTTTAATGGAAATTTATTCTGAAGCGTAGATCTGCACTGAAAAGAAGCTGTTATTCCTATCCTTTTCTCCCACTTCTCTTTGATGGTCAAAATACCAATTCTCAAGTCCCCAATAGGTCTGGTGAAACTGAAAGGCTGGAGCTGTTCCACTACTGCAGGATCGTCAAAAAGAATTAAATTTGTCATAGTATTTTAATTGTCCTATATTTAGCAAATCTACAAAAAATATTGAAAGAATTAACAATCCTATTATCTTTGAGGAAATCAAAAAGCAGTTATCAAATTCCATAATTTTTTGCTCTACAGCTATTTGTTTTTTATTTTTAAGGGAAGTAATTACACTAATTGAATAAGAATGCTGACACTTTGGTTAATACCTGATCAAGACACCTATATCAAAATCAGTCAATTGATTGAAGAGTTGAGTACTGTACACGACACCCCTCGTTTCGAGCCACATGTTACCCTGCTAAGTGGTATTATCGACAGTTCGGAACTGGCTTTGGAAAAAACCAAAAAACTAGCCGCCGCCAACAAACCTCTAAACGGTAGTTTGACTGGTGTGGAATACCTCGAAATGTTTTATCGTTGTCTTTTTTTCAGAACAGAAGAAAATGATGACATCATGAACCTGCGTGCTGCTGCCGAAGAATTATTTGAACACAGTGCCGTCAATCCATTTATTCCGCATATCAGCTTTTTATATGGCTCGATGCCTGTCTTTAAAAAAGATGAAATCATTGCCAAGCTTGGAGATAAATTTCTCGGCAATTTTAAATTGCAAAAACTGCGCCTCGTCCAAACCGAACTGATGCCCGATCAATGGGAGGTCTTGGGAGAGTTTGAACTGGGAGTTGAGAGTTTTTAGTCTTTGAGTTATTAGTTTTTAGTGCAGAGTTCTTAGTTTTTAGTGCAGAGTTATTAGTTTTTAGTGCAGAGTTATTAGTTACTCAACACTCAATAACTAAACACTCAATAACTAAACACTAAAAACTCAACTAATCAACGCTAAAATTACAATTGCATTTCTCATAAAAAAGGATTAGATTTGAAAAGAGGAGTTGGGAGTAAGAAGTCTTTGAGTTTTGTGTTTTGTGTTTTTAATAATTAGTTTTATGTATGAAAGAAAGTATAGTGAAGAATAAAAGTTTTGAGTTTTCATTAAAAATTATTGAACTGTATAAAATTTCGCTAGAGCAGAAAGAGTTTGTTTTATCAAAACAACTTTTGCGTAGCGGAACAAGCATTGGTGCAAATATAAACGAAGCTTTAGCTGCGGTGAGTACAGCTGACTTTGCCTATAAAATGTCAATATCAAGTAAAGAGGCCAGAGAGAGTCTTTATTGGTTAGAACTTTTGGAGAAAAGCCAAATTGTAAAGTTTGATTTTAAACCCTTTATCCTAGACTGTGAAGAGTTGGTAAAAATGTTGACAAGTATTGTAAAAACAGCTCAAAATTCAACAGGTAAAACTAGACGCGCATGAAATCTTTGAGTGAGGAGTTTTTAGTGAGGAGTGAAGAGTTTTTAGTGCAGAGTTTTTAGTTACTCAACACTCAATAACTAAACACTAAAAACTTAACTACTCAACACTAAAAACTCAAGAAACCTTCCCTTTTCGCCAAAGCTCATTAAAGCTCTCCTTGGCAAATTCAGGAAAATTCCTTCTGTTTCCCCAGCTTTTTTTCATAAAAAATCGAACAAGCAGATTTCGATAATAGGACGATATATTCATCATTTTTCGATTCATCATGGCTTTTTGCCAGGCTTTCCAGATGATTTTTTCCTGCAGACTGGAATTTTTTTCAACCGCCGTTCTTCTGTTGTGCACCAATAGATGATGCAAATTGATGTTCATAGGGCAATTTTCAGTACAGGAACCACAGAGGGAAGAAGCCTCACTGAGATGGTTATAAGTTTCGAAATGGTTCATTGCCGGCATCAATACCGAACCGATTGGTCCACTGTAGGGGGCTTCGTAGCTATGTCCGCCGATAGTTCTGTAAACCGGACAGGCATTGAGACAGGAACCGCATCGAATGCAATACAAAGATTCTCTTCGAACCGGGTCAGCAAGAATATCCGAGCGACCATTATCCAATAATATCAGGTACATTTCTTCGGGTCCATCAGATTCATGCTCCTTTCTCGGTCCACTGATGATCGTGTTGTAAACAGTCAGGTTCTGCCCCGTTCCAAATGTCGAAAGTAAAGGCCAGAATAAGCTGAGATCACTGACTCTGGGAATCATTTTTTCAATTCCGGCAATAGCAATGTGAACTTTTGGAAAAGTACTTGTTAGTCTAGTATTTCCCTCATTTTCAGTAACAGCAATCGAACCTGTTTCGGCAATCAGAAAATTGGCACCAGTGATGCCGATATCTGCCTTTTCAAATTGTTCCCGCAAGAGTTTTCTAACAAATGCCGTTATTTGCTCCGGACTGGCATCCAACTGAGTATCGAACTTTTGATGAAAAAAACGAGCTATTTCCTCCTTACTGAGATGCATCGCCGGTGTAACGATATGATAGGGAGCCTCATTCCGAAGTTGAACAATATATTCTCCCAAATCTGTCTCCAAAACCTCAATGTCAAGACTTTCAAGAAAATGATTCAATTCAATCTCCTCTGTAATCATCGATTTGGATTTAACCACCGTCTTTGCCTGGTGATATTTTACAATCTCACCAATAGAGTCCAAAGCTTCAGCAGCATTTTCTGCCCAGATGATTTTTCCGCCATTTTTGATAAAGTTTTTTTCAAATTCCTCCAGTAAATCCGGAAGATACTCCATCGCATACCATTTGATGTTTTTAGCCAGCTTTCGGGCTTTTTCCAAATCCAGAAATTGCTCTTTCCCTTCCCTAACTTTCTGATTGTATTTTCCCATGTTGTACTGAATCGTACGACGATGTTCCTCAGAAAATGCTTTGAGTTCAGATTGGTCTAAAAATTTCTTAGGGGCTTTGAGCATGAAATGAAAACTTTAATACCACAAATTTATTAAAATAATAGAAATTAGTGCTCTTTGAAATTTATACTAATTTTGTGTATTGGCTTTTTTAAATTAGATTCAATAAAACACCAAATGGTTAACTACGAGAGATTTGTTCTAAATAACGGACTGAAGGTATTAGTACACCACGACCCCAGCACTCCCATGGCAACAGTCTGTATGACTTATGATGTGGGCACCAAAGATGAGGCATTTGACAAAACAGGTTATGCGCATCTGATGGAACATTTGATGTTCCTTGGATCGAAAAATGCTACTAATTTTGACGAAATCATCCAAAAAGCAGGTGGCGAAAATAATGCTTTTACCAATCAGGATATGACGGTTTATTACGATACCGTTCCATTGAACAATTTGGAGTCTGCACTTTTTCTGGAAGCCGACAGAATGAGGCATCTGAAATTGAGCAAAAGAGCCTTTGAAAAAGAGAAAAAAGTAGTTGTTGAAGAGTTTAAAGAAACCAGTATCGACGAACCTTATGGAGATATCTGGCATCATATCGGACCTTTGGTTTATCAGGTTCATCCCTATCAAATTCCAACTATTGGTCTGAAAATAGAGCACATTTCCGAATCAAATCAAGAGGATCTGGAATATTTTTACAGACAATTTTATTGCCCCCAAAATGCTATTTTGAGTCTTAGCGGCAATTTCAGAGCTGGGGATATCATTGAAAAAGTAAAATTTTGGTTTGAAAATATTGATGCCGGAGAAAAAAACAAGAGGAATCTACCAATTGAGCCCATTCAAAATCAACAAAGAAGATTGACCGTTGAAGCTGATGTTCCAGCTGCAGCGATTTACATCATTTTTCATTCAGCTGAAAGAAAACATCAAGATTACTATTTTGATGAAGTGATTTCTGATATCATGGGAGAAGGAGAATCAGCTTTGATATATAAAAAACTAGTCAAGGAAAAAGAGATTTTCTCTGAAGCTGATGTCTACATTACAGGTACCATAGATACTGGATTGTTTATTTTAGAAGGAAAGGTTCAAGAAAATAAAAGTTTAGAAGAAGCTGAAATAGCACTTTGGGAGATGATGGATCAGTTCAAATCAGTTTTACAGGACAAAAAAGAATTGGACAGAATTAAAAATAAAATAGAGCACAATCTGGAATTTGCCGAGATTACCTCCTTTCACAAAGCAATCAATCTGGGATTCTATGAACTTTTAGGGGATGTTGAATGGATCAACCAAGAAGCTGAAAAATACAATCAAATCTCAGTTGAACAACTACAAAATAGAGCAAAAGATTTATTCAGAAGGGAAAAGGCTTCAATAATCTATTATGAGCCAAAGAAATTGAAACAATAATTACTAATCATTAAAAGAACTAATCATCAATTATATCACATATTTTTCTTACCTTTGTATAGCTTAATAATTTTTGATTGAACAAATTTTTTTGTAATATGAATACAATCTTATTGTTTTTAGGAAATCTCGGAGGAATGGAGTGGTTACTAATTCTTCTTGCAATTTTATTATTTTTCGGTGGCAAGAAAATTCCTGAATTGATGCGTGGTTTAGGTCGCGGCGTCAGAGAATTTAACGATGCTAAAAACAAAGTTTCCTCCGAAATAGAAGCCGGCATGAAAGAAGAAAAAGACAAAGAAAAAATTGAAATAGACAAGTACAAAAACTAATACTTTTCCTCAAAAACTATGAAGACGTTTGCAAAATCATGTAAGCGTCTTTTTTATTAGCTGCTATTTATATCACATAAATTATTAGCAATTCCTATGGCAACATCAAAAAATAGCCTATTTCATTGATTTTTAGCAATATTATTTTATCTTTGGCGCGAGCCTAAGCTGACCTTACACAATTTAAGTTCCAAAGATGTCCATGATTTTTAGTTTTAAAATCATTGAGTTTTATCAAAAATTCACGATTTTAACAAACAAACACTTGACAATCAATGAAAAACAAAAATATTTTAATTTTATTGGCATTTAGCATTTTAACTTTTTCTAATCTTAATGCTAATAATTTTTCTACCATACCGAATATCCCATCTGATTTTCAAAATACTCCAATCGACGATCATTTCGTTCAGATGATGAGTAATCTGATGAATTCTTATCCTAGTTTAACGGATGAAGAATACATGAAAAGACTTAAAGATCTTTCAGGTCAGATTGATTATAGATTAGATCCTCTAGTCAAAGAAAGAATTCTTGCCAGAACTGAAAAGTATCGTCAGCTGACTGAGCATCTTCTTGGTAAAGGTGCTATCTACTTCCCAATTTTTGAAGAATACCTGGCAAAATACAATGTACCACACCACTTAAAATATCTTTCTGTAATCGAATCTCACCTGAATCCTGTTGCCAAATCTGTTGCCAGTGCTGTAGGTCTTTGGCAATTTATACCAAGTTCAGGCATTTTATTCGGATTGGAAATCAATACCTACGTTGACGAGAG
>JBILRD010000253.1:0-4020 GCA_044372845.1 Saprospira sp.
GACCGTAGTTGGGAAAGTACTATGAGTGACTTTGTTTTTGATGAATCGAGATGTAGAAATATTGCTGTTGATATAAGATATGTCCTTTGGGTGATTGAAAAGTATGGCGAAGCTGGTCACCTGTTGACTGAAATGAAACTAGTTAAATAATATCGCAGAAATTAAGTGGGTTAGATGGAAAATTCAACAAGTCAAATATTAGCAACCAAAAATCAAATACTCAATAAAATACTTGATGTATCTGCTATTTTTATGGGCATCTTATTTATAATAAATATTGTAAGAGCCTATAACTATGGTTTTGACATAGTAAATATTTTGTATGTAATCATTTTAGCATTTGCATTTTTTATTATTTTCAACAAACAGAAATTAAGCTATAATAATAAACTAATTTTCTTCATTTCCTTACAGTTAATTAGTTGTTCCATTGGAATTATAAGCTTTGGAGTATTAGGGACCAATTTTTTCTTTTTTCTAAGTTCTGTTATATGCACTGCTCTTTTTGGCAATAAAAAATCAACCAACATTATTCTTTATACCGGAATTGCAGTATATAGCTTTTCAATGTTTTTATATGTAAATCACGTAATTGAACTAAGATTTAGTACGGAGGATTTCGCTCACAAAATTTCCAATTGGTTGAATTTAATCTTCACGGGCACTATTGTCATCTTTATGTTAAAAACGATTGTTGAAGAGCTGTTGGGAAGACTAATTAAATTAAATGCCGAATTGGAAAAAAGATACCTGGAAGTCAAAAATTTAAATGAATCACTGGAACAAAAAGTTGAGGATAGAACGGAGGAACTAAATAAATCAAACAAAGAGAAAGATAGAATTTTAGGCATTATTTCTCATGATGTAAATAACCGGATCGGTGGCATTGGTTCTCTTTTGGAAATATTAGAACAAGAGGATATGAACTCCGAGGAACAAAAGGAATTTATTAAACTGGCATCCGATACTTGTAACAGCACTACTGAAATCATAAAAGATTTACTAGAGTATTCCAAAAACATTGGGGATCAGAATGGGTTATTTTTAGAGAAAGTTAATATTCATGACTTCTTGAAAAGCAGCGTCAATTTACATTCTACAAAAGCTGTGAAAAAGGGAATTTCTATTCAACTAAAAGAAAATAAAGAGTTCATAGAATGTAATTTGAACAAACTAAAATTTTCAAGAGTAATGGATAATTTAATTAGCAATGCGATTAAATTTACTCCGGAAAAAGGTAACATTTTGATAGAGTACAATAGAGATAGCAACAATTTGCTTATTTCAGTCAAGGATTCAGGAATTGGGATTCCAGAGAACATCAAAGACAAAATATTTATTCCATTTTCAGGATCAGGAAGATCTGGCACCAACAATGAAGAATCGAATGGTCTTGGACTTTCTATCGTAAAAAATATAGTTGAAAAACATAAAGGAGACATTTGGTTTGACTCAAAACCTAATGTCGGAACAACTTTCATTATTCAACTTCCATTATAGTTATCAAAAGTTTACAAAACCATTTCAGGCGCTCCACCAGCTGGAACAACCAATTTACCGGCTGTTTTTGATTTTATCTCTTCTTCGCTGACTCCGGGAGCTCTTTCTAAAAGGTGAAAAGCATTGTCTTTGATTTCGAAGATACCTAAATCCGTCACTACTTTTTTGATACAACCAACGCCTGTAAGCGGTAAAGTACAGGCAGGTAGCAATTTGGAATTACCCTCCTTGTCTGTATGCATCATCGCAACTATAATATTTTTGGCAGAAGCGACTAAATCCATAGCGCCACCCATCCCTTTTACCATCTTTCCTGGAATCTTCCAATTGGCAATATCTCCGTTCTGAGCTACTTCCATTGCACCCAAAACAGTCAAGTTGATATGTCCGCCGCGGATCATCTCGAAACTCTCAGCAGAACTGAACAAAGATGCACCAGGCAGCATAGTAACAGTCTGTTTACCGGCATTAATAAGATCAGCATCAACATCTTCCTCTACAGGAAAAGGACCCATTCCCAACAAACCGTTTTCAGATTGCAGAAAAACATCCATTCCTTCGGGAATATAATTTGCTACCAATGTTGGAATTCCAATACCCAGGTTTACATAGTATCCATCTTTTAATTCCTTGGCGATGCGTTTTGCGATACCAAATTTATCTAGTGCCATATTGTTTTATTTTATTGTCGATTTATTTACGAACAGTTCTTTGCTCAATTCGTTTTTCATAATTTGATCCCTGAAAAATCCTTTGCACATAGACACCCGGCACATGGATGTAATTAGGATCCAATTCACCCGGTTCTACCAATTCTTCTACCTCTGCAATGGTAATTTTACCTGCTTGAGCCATCATTGGATTGAAGTTTCTGGCGGTGCCTTTGAAAATCAAATTTCCATGTTTATCACCTTTCCATGCTTTGACGATAGCAAAGTCAGCATGAAGGGCTTTCTCCATTACATACATTCTGCCATCAAAATCTCGGACCTCTTTTCCATTGGCTATTTCAGTTCCGTAACCTGTAGGCGTAAAAAATGCAGGAATTCCAGAACCGGCAGCTCTGATTCTCTCGGCCAGAGTTCCCTGTGGAGTCAATTCAACTTCCAGTTCACCGGAAAGCAACTGTCTTTCAAACTCAGCATTTTCTCCAACATAGGAGGAAATCATCTTTTTGACCTGTCTGGTTTTTAACATCAAACCAATTCCAAAATCGTCAACACCTGCATTATTGGATATACAAGTCAATCCTTTTATACCTTTATTAACCAGGGCAGTAATACAGTTTTCAGGTATACCACATAATCCAAACCCACCAAGCATAATGACAGCATTGTCTTGAATATCTGCTATGGCTTCTTCAGCATTTTTAACTACTTTATTCATATAATTGATGTATAAATTAAATCAAACCTTATTTCTAACACGAAAGTAAAATATTTTTAAATTTTCTGAAAGTTTAGAGTCCCTTGATTTCTCCATTGTCAAGATAAGATAAAATTTCTAAATTACTGGAATCCCATTCTCCTGTAACCGTGATAGTTTTTCCGCCTGAAATGGATAGGAGAACCCAAAGACTTCTGCTGCTATTTTTATTTAATGGTATCATCTCATATTGTTGATCTATCAAATAGAAATGCTCTTTTTCATCCATAAATATTCTACATTCAGAAATAACAACAGGAAAAAATCTCAACCATGGATTTAAAACCAGAGCATTGCTATATTCTTTTAACATTTGATCAAAAGTAGAATAGGCATCCGTATTGATATTTAAACCAGGTTCCAATGTATTCTTTTCCGTTAACATTACTCTTTGAATATAAGCAGCAGGATAGTAATATACTTTGGCTTCAAAGATCTCTGAAACCTTATAATTTTCCTCAAAATCCAAGTTGGCTACAAAACTAAAATCATGAATCAAGAGCAACTTCTTAGAATGAAGACCCAAGATCCAGACCCTTCGTTCCAATAAATTATCCAAAGCATCTTCCTCTTTAATGGACAAAACTAACCATTTATCAAATTGAGATTTCCCAGTTTCTATCAATTCAGATTTTTTGATAATTCGGCCCAGATTATTGAGTATCTCCTCTTGAAAATCTTTCTCGAAACTATCGATTTTGTAAAAAGCTTTTAGTAACAACCACAACTCTCCTATCCTATTGGTAACCTCCAGAATCCAATCAGTTTTTGAATGAACGATTTCTCCAATTTCCCTGATTCGATTAGAAATTCTTGATAATTTAGCATCTTTAAATTTTGCGGCAGATTGTTCCCACCATTTTGGATCATTGATCCTGAAATTTGACAAACCTTGATTGGTTAAGTCTAAGAGCCAGAGATCTAATTCCTCCATCCCTCTCAACGTCAACGCTCTTTTTTCATCTACTTTTTTTTCAACAGCATTTTTAGTCTCTGAATTTTTACTTTTTGAATTTTCAGATTTTACCGAATTAGAATCCAACAACTTATTTTTTTCTATCCAATCTGACACCCATTTTGGAGGATTACTGTTTA
>JBILRD010000254.1:0-4016 GCA_044372845.1 Saprospira sp.
CCGCTTCAATGGCAGAGCCTATCATTCCACTGCCCCCGGTAACTAAACGTTTTGCCATGGCTGTTTAATTTTACTTGAGCTTAGGGTTTTGATAATAATCCAACCAGTATTCAACCATTTCATCCAACATCTCTTCGAATGTTATGGTAGGTTCCCAACCCAAAACTTGCTTGGCTTTGGTGTAGTCTCCCTTTAAATCATGCAATTCCTCTGGTCTAAGAAATTTTTCATCAGTAGTTACATATTTTTCGATATCCAGATTCAATCTTCCAAAAACATGTTCAACCAATTGTTGAACTGAATGAGACTCAGCGGTAGCGCATACAAAATCATCCGGGCTATGATGTTGAAGAATCATCCACATAGCTTTGACATAATCTCTGGCATGACCCCAATCTCTGGTAGCACTTAAATTTCCTAAAACTAATTTGTCTGTTTTTCCAAGTTTTATTCTAACGGCTTCTTTAGCAACCTTGTTGGTTACAAAATTTGAACCCCTTCTAGGAGATTCATGATTGAAAAGGATCCCATTAGAAATAAACATGTTGTAAGCATTTCGGTAATTTCTGCAAATATTATAGGAAAATACCTTTGCACATCCATATGGTGAAACCGGATTTAATGGAGTAGTTTCGCGCTGAAAACCATCATCGTCGATATTGTTGCCAAACATTTCTGAAGAACTTGCCTGATATATTCTGGCATTTGGACAAGTCAATCTGACTGCCTCCAAAAGTCTAAGCGTACCAAGTCCCGTAATTTCAGCAGTATAAATGGGTTGATCATAGCTTATTCTAACATGGGATTGAGCTGCTAAATTATAAATCTCATCAGGTTGTGATATTTGCAAAACTCTAATCAAGGAAGCCATGTCTAACAAATCAGCATATTCCAATTTTAAATTTGGATGACCATATACATCATTTAGTCTATATGTTTGATTTTCAGATACTGAGTTACGTTTTAATATCCCCCAAACCTGATATCCTTTCTCCAATAAAAACTCGGCTAAATAAGAACCATCTTGTCCATTTATACCGGTGATAAGTGCTTTTTTCATTTTATATTTTTTAATGCCGGGCAAAGTTAATATTATTTACATTAAAATAAATCTATAAAACAAGCTTTACTTTATATAAAATTTTGATTTAATTTTCTTAATGATTTCTACATCAGATACATAATGACCTGTTTCTGGAATATCTCTCGAACCATTGATTGTCAAATTTTTATTATCATGAAATATCTCAGAGTACTTTAATTTTTTTGCTGATAGATGGAACTCCTTACATTGAGATTTCTGCTTAATCAGTTCAAAGTTTTCTAAATTAATCCCTGCTCCCGGCATAATTATTATTCTGTCTGAAGCTAAGTCATTTAAAGTTTTTAATATTTCAAGTCCCTCCGAAACTGAATTTGCTCCACCTGAGCTGAGTATCCTGCTAGCACCACAGTTGATAATTTCCTCCATCGACTCAAATAAGTTATTACTCATGTCAAAAGCCCGATGAAATGTGAAGGGTAGGGGATAAGTGGCTTCAACCAATTTAGAAGTTCTTTCTTGATCAATGCTGGCATCTTTTTTCAAAACCCCCGAAACAATTCCATCAACGCCAAGATTTTTAATGGTTTTTATATCCTCTAACATAGAATCAAATTCAATTGTAGAATATAAAAAATCACCGCCTCTAGGCCTTATCAAAACAAATAGTTCAATATTGAGCTCCTTACGCAGAGATTTAATAAGCCCAAATGATGCTGTAGTACCACCTTCCCAGAGATTATCACAATATTCTATTCTGTCTGCTCCCGCAATCTGTGCATTTAGCGCGGATTCAATGTTGGCTGCACAAATTTCTAGTTTCATCATTGTTAAAACTTGAAGGATAGATTATCAGCTGTATAAAATTTGAAGTGCTATGAATTGGGATATAAATCCAACAAAAAAGCCACCATATATATCTATAGGTTCATGAGCACCAAGAATCAATCTTGAACTGCCCACCATTCCTGAAAAAATTAAAGTCAATACAAGAATATATTCATTACCAGCATAACTTCTGGCCATGATTAGTATAACCATAACCATAAAACCACCCATACCAACAGCATGCAAACTAATCTTGGAGAATAAATTTATGAGGAAAGCAGTAAATAATGCAATAGTTGCACCCAAAGAAAAAACCCTCATTTCACCAGGAATAGAGGTATTGTTATTTAAATTCATAAAAATGACAATGTACAAAAGTCCAATGATGATAAATGGGCCTATTCTGTCAGTTTTTTCAGACAAAACAAAATCTTTGATCAAGCCTAAAGCTTTCATCATGAGTATTGTTAACATTGGAACAATCACTGAAAATATAGTTAACCAAATAAGCAGAAGTGTATTGTTTTTGTTTTTAAATACTTTGGTAAAATCTGATTCTCCAAAGAGGTAACTATTACTCCAGCTCAAAAGTATGAAAGCATATATCAAAAGGAATAAAGGATGAAATACCGCAGAAATGATTTTGGCAAAAACAATTATTAAACTTGGAAATGAGTTTTTCAATCTTTCTTGATAATCTGTTGGATTATATACACTTTTCATATTTTTAATTTTTTCTAAATGGTTTTACAAATGCTCCCAATGTGAACCATATTGTGATAAATATCGAAACTCTCCCTATTATATTACCATAATGTCTGAAAAAAGTATCTGAAGTTGTTTTTATTCCAAGAGTCTTAATATTGTTTTTTGATTCACCATCTGAATAGGCAATAGTGGCATTTCCGTTTTTATCAAAAAAAAGAATGTTGACCCTATTCTCCAAAGCTCTTGATATAACTGATCTTAATCTAACGGATTCTTTTTTTTCTGATTTTTTTTCAAAACCTACTATAATATCAGGATTTTGAGCCGCATTCATTCTGATAAGTTCATTTCTAGTCAAAGAAGTAGAATTAAGCAGAGCAATTTTTTGATTAGAGATATTTGTAATAAAAATCTTTTGCTGCTTGTAACCAAAAATTCCTTGATTTGAGATTTTAATAGATTCTATATCGAGAAAACTATCATTTGTAATCTTTTTGGCAAATTCAATATTGTCATTATTTATATTGTAAAATATTGGGTTGTTACTACTTGATTTTATTATGATACTGCCTTCCGGTAAAAGACTATTCAATGTTTCAATAGTTGTATTGGCTTCTGAGTAATTATATAAAATTGGATTAGATTTTATGATTTGAGTTTTAGAGCTGGATATAGAAACTGCAATTTCATTATATTTAAGGGTGATGGGATATGATAGCATCGATACAACTATGGGAGATACAATAAAAATAATGTAGTTTATACTGACACCATATCTATTTGTATTTTCTGAAGGCCAAAGAAAAGAGGTAATTAGAATATTGGAAAGTAATATTATGACTGTTCCTCCACCTGAACCTATAATCTCATACCAGCCAATAACTTGAGGATAAAAGCACAAATAGTCTCCCAGATGAAAATCACTCGAAATTCCCAGGTATTGTTCAGTGGCCCATTCTACTGTTAGCCAGGAACTTATCAACATTAGATATCCAAGCTTTTTATTATGTCTTGTACTGACGAATTTGTACAAAACCCATGGAAGGCAAAAAATTATCAATTCAATTAGATGGAAACTATAAATATTGCCAATTAACTCCTCAAATAATATTCCTCTGACAATCAGTTCTAAAGAGAAAAAAAGAAAAGAAAAAAATAAGGTTTGAGTAAGATTATTGTTTTTTAAAACAAATAAAAATGGAACAAAAGCAATGAAAGTAACAATTCCCAATTTAACAATTCCATTACTTAAACTAAATAGGATTGCACTGATTAGGGTTAAGAGTAAATATTTCAGAAATATTTTAAAAGCCATTAACGAGAGGAGTTTTGATTTAGTAAACTTAAGCTCAAAGTTAAAAATAATCCAAGAGGGTTAATATATGATATTCAATTATCTTAAATTTAATAAATTACTAGTTTTAAATTTAAATAGATT
>JBILRD010000011.1:0-14904 GCA_044372845.1 Saprospira sp.
ATTGATATTCTTGGATTTACACCCGAAATTTACAGTTGTTATTTTAAATACGTAAACAAATCAATAGCGGATGAGGTGCATAGTTATGGAATGAAATTGATACCATGGACCGTCAACAACAAATCAGATATCAAAAGAATGATTAGTATACCGGTCGATGGAATCATTAGTGATTATCCGGACAGTGTAATAGAAATATTAAAAAAGGAGTATTGAAAATCAATACTCCTTTAACAAAAACTATCTACTAACCTTTACCTAACTACTTTTTCTTTGTTTTCTTACCTTTTTTATCAGCTAAGTCTTCTCTTTCTTTTAACTCCTCATCCGCTATCCTCTGTAGCTCTAACTCTTTTGCAAGTAGTCCTAGTTTAACCTCCAGAGATTTTACTCTTTTTTCTAATTTTTCATAGGATTCACCCTGAGAAAAATTAAGTTTAGCTATAACACTGTCAATCAAATTTTTAAACTTTCCCTCGTATTCCTCTTTTTTATAATCTGTTGTTTTAACAACATCATCAACGACTTTTCTACCCTCATCTGCTGTAATTTTTCCCTTAGCTACTAAATCATCAATAGCATGTTGTAATCTTTCAGTTGTACCTGCAACTATTCCTACAGCAGTATGCAATGCTTTTTTAATCAATTTATCCATCATAAGTAGTAATATGTAAAAAGTATGGCTTAAATATTTTCTTTATTTTTCTTTTTAGATTCAACAATCTCTTTAACCAATTGATTTAGTTTTCTTTCCAGAGCTTCAATTCTTTTCTCAACACGATCATATTCTTCATTTTTTACAAAATTAAATCTGCTGACAGTATTTTCTATGAGTTTTCTGACTTTGACTTCCAAGTCCTCAAATCTGTTATTTTTTACTTCATCTTGATCGTCATCATTTACAGCTTCGCCGTCAACATCTTCCTGGTTTGAATCCAAATCATTATCGTTGGTATATTTTTCTTGATAGTATTTACTTTTTTCAAGTAAATCTTCCACAATATCTTTAGCTTTTTCGGTTGTAATCACGGCAAAACCAAGACCTGCCTGCACTGCTTTTTTGAATAAATCGTTCATTTTGTACTTTTTAAAATATATATTGATCAAATTCCAATTCAAAGATAAGCCTAAAAAAGATTCAGATAAAACTTATTTTTATTATTTTATATTTTGTTTAATTTTTAATATCATTAAATATTTATTTATAAGATTTACACTATTTAAATAATTTATATTTATTTATTTTAATATTTTTTATATTATTTATAATTTAACCTTTATTGGTTTACCAAAAATCACATCCCAAAATACTTGCATCTTTCATCAAACAAAACGATATTGAAATTTTATATAACTGCTAACAAAAATGTCTAATAAAGAAGACTTGTTTTACCAAATTGCACTGTTGCAAACATCTAGAATTGGACCAATAACTGCCAAAAAATTATTTCAACATTTTGGCTCGGCTAAAAATATTTTTGAAAATAACTACAAAGAACTATTAGCATCAGGTTTTGTAAACAGTGAATTAGCACAAGATATTCTCAAACAAAAACACTTTTCATTTGCTGAGGAGGAGATAAAATTTATTGAAAAACACGATATCAGCGTTTTTAATTATGAAGACAAAGATTATCCAAAAAGGTTAAAAAATTTCGATGATGCGCCATTTTTAGTTTACTACAAAGGCAATTGCAACCTTAACTCCAGCAAAGTAGTATCTATAGTAGGAACAAGAAAACCTACTGAATATGGCAAAAGAAATACCGAACAAATTATCACTGAGCTTAAAGATTACAATGTAACCATAGTCAGTGGACTTGCCTTTGGTATTGATAGCTGCGCTCATCACAAATCCAATGAGTTAGGGATACCTAATGTAGGGGTTGTCGCTCATGGCTTAGATAGAATTTACCCCCATCAACACAAAAAATTATCAAAACGAATTGTAGAAATTGGTGGCGGAATTTTAACTGAATTCCCAACAAGAACAGAGCCTGTACCGGGTAACTTCCCGGCGAGAAACCGAATCATTGCAGGACTATGCGACGTTCTTATTGTTTCTGAATCTGGAAAATCCGGGGGTTCTATTATTACAGCTATAATGGCCAATGAATATCAAAAAGATGTTTTTGCCATACCTGGCAAAATAGGTGACCCTTATTCAGAAGGCTGCAATAACCTAATTAAAACTCACAAAGCCTCCTTGCTTAATTCGGTTGATGATATCTCTTACATCATGCAATGGGACAAACAAAATCAATCCAATCAGAGACAATTGTTTATCCAACTTACAGATGAAGAAAAACAAATAACAGACCTAATGATTGGACAAGATAAAATTCATTTTAATTACATCATTCAAGAAACCAAAACAAGCACAAGTATCCTTGCCTCTATTTTACTCGAACTAGAAATGAAAGGCATTATAAAATCTATACCTGGCAAATATTTCAGATTGATTTAAAACACTGCCAAAAGCGCTAATTTAATTTGAATTACTTCAAAATAAATTATAGTTTTTATACCTTTGAATTGCATTCAGTACAGCTCACATGAAAGAATCAAAAACAAAAGCATTTGAACGACTTTTAATCATCATGGATGAATTAAGAGAGAAATGTCCATGGGATCAAAAACAAACTTTAGCCAGTTTAAGACATCTCACTATCGAAGAGACTTATGAGCTTGGGGATGCGATTCTAGAAAATGACTTGGAAGGTTTAAAAGGCGAAATTGGCGATTTGATGCTTCACATGGTTTTCTACTCAAAAATTGCTGATGAGATGGGGGCTTTTGACATTGAAGATGTCATCAATTACTTATGCGACAAGCTTATAAGAAGACATCCTCATATTTACGGAGATGTAAAGGTTCAAGACGAAGCTGAAGTGAAGGCTAACTGGGAAAAAATAAAGTTACAAGAAGGTAAAAAATCAATACTAGAAGGCGTACCAAATTCTCTACCTGCCTTAGTCAAAGCCTTTAGAATTCAAGAAAAAGCAAAACAAGTAGGCTTTGAATGGGAAAATAAAGAACAAGTTTTTGAAAAAGTTGAAGAAGAACTTCAAGAACTTCAAGACGAAATTTATTCCAGCGAATATTCAAATTCAAAGGTTGAAGAAGAATTTGGAGATCTACTTTTTTCATTAATCAATTATGCCAGATTTTTGAAAATTGATCCTGAAACAGCCTTAGAGAAAACCAATAAAAAGTTTATTCAAAGATTTAAGTTTATTGAAGAAAATGCAACAAAAGATTTGTCTGATATGTCTCTAGAAGAAATGGATGAATTATGGAATAAAGCAAAGAATAAGAATTTATAAAAATTAAATACATGAGTGATCATAAAATTTCTGCCAGAGTCAAAAACATGGGCGAATCTGCCACACTCAAAATGGCTCAACTGGCTAGAGAATTATCTACAAAAGGGGTAAAAATTATCAGTCTTAGTCTTGGGGAACCAGATTTTGACACACCAGTACACATTAAAAAAGCAGCATTTGAGGCCTTAGAAAATGGCTATACCAAATACACTCCTGTAGCGGGTTTGCTTGAACTTAGAGAGGCTATTTGCACTAAACTACAAAGAGACAACAACCTTGAGTACAAACCAAGCCAAATAGTTGTTTCGAATGGTGCAAAACAATGCGTGGCGAACCTTTGCATGTCCTTGTTAGAAAAAGGTGACGAGGCTATTATCTTAAGCCCATACTGGGTTTCCTACAAAGAAATCATTGAGTTGAGCGAGGCTACACCGGTTTATGTCAAGGCTGATATTGCTCAGGACTTCAAACCAACCATTCAACAAATTGAAAAGGCAATTAGCCCATCAACAAGAATGTTGATATTCTCTTCTCCTTGTAATCCGACCGGGTCAGTTTTTAGCAGACAGGAATTAAAAGATATTGCAGACTTAATCTCCAACTATCCACAAATAACTATAGTTTCTGATGAAATCTATGAATACATCAATTTTACAGGAGAACCACATTGCAGTATCGCTGAATTTGAAAACATCAAAGAGCAAGTAGTTGTCATTAATGGCTTCTCTAAAGGTTTTGCTATGACAGGCTGGAGGTTAGGTTATATTGCTGCTCCACAATGGATTGCTGATGCCTGTATAAAAATGCAAGGTCAATTTACTTCAGGTGCTGCCTCTTTTAGTCAAAAGGCTGCATCAATTGCTTTGCTCAGTGATCTTTCTCCAACCAAAGAAATGACTATTGCATTCAAAAAACGCAGAAATTTGTTTGTAAAACTACTCAGTGAGGTAGAAGGTTTTAAAGTCAATTACCCTACAGGTGCCTTTTATGTATTTCCTGATGTAAGTTTTTACTTTGGAAAAAAATATGAAGATGAGTTAATAAGCAACGCAGATGATTTTGCCAATTATATCCTTTACAAAGCTCATGTTGCTATTGTTACAGGCGATGCTTTTGGAGACCCTAAATGCATCAGACTTAGCTATTCTCTTGGTGAAGAAGATTTAATTGAAGCCGTGAAAAGGATTAAAGAAGCGGTGGCTTTATTGAAATAACAGAAATTTGTTTTAGATATGAAAAAAATTCTTGTAGCCAATCGTGGTGAAATAGCGATGCGCGTCATGCGCACTTGTAAAGAAATGGGTATTAAAACAGTCGCTGTTTTTTCTGAGGCTGATAGACTTTCGCCACATGTCAGGTTTGCTGATGAAGCAGTCTGTATTGGTCCGGCACCGTCTAATCAATCTTACCTAAAAATTGATAAAATTATAGAAGTCGCTAAAATGCTAGGAGTTGATGGAATACATCCCGGCTATGGATTTTTAAGCGAAAATGCTGAATTTTCTCAAGCGGTATCGGAAGCCGGTATCACTTTTATTGGTCCAAGACCCCATGCCATCAGAGTGATGGGTAGTAAATTAGCTGCAAAAGAAGCTGCAAAAAAATATAATATTCCCTTGGTGCCTGGAACAGAAAGTGCTGTTCAAAGTATTGATGAAGCTATTTCTGTAGCAATAGAGATTGGCTTTCCGATACTGATAAAAGCATCTGCTGGCGGAGGTGGTAAAGGAATGAGAATCGTAGAAAAGGAAGAGGATCTGGTGGAGCAAATGGAAAGAGCAACCTCAGAAGCTTTGAATGCTTTCGGCGACGGCTCCGTTTTCATAGAAAAATACGTTGCTTCTCCGAGACACATCGAAATTCAGGTATTAGCGGATACACACGGTAATATTATTCATCTTTTTGAAAGAGAATGTTCTGTTCAACGTCGTCATCAAAAAGTTATTGAAGAAGCTCCATCTGTAATTCTTACTCCTGAGATTAGAGAGGCAATGGGTAAATCAGCCTGTGATGTCGCCAGATCCTGCGATTATTTGGGTGCTGGAACCTGTGAATTTATCTTCGACGAAAATAATAACTTCTACTTCCTTGAAATGAACACAAGGTTGCAAGTTGAACATCCTGTAACTGAATTGATTACTGGAGTAGACTTGGTGCGTCAACAGATTTTGATAGCTATGGGTCTGCCACTCTCCATCAAACAAGAAGATCTGAAAATTAACGGACATGCTGTTCAACTTAGAGTATATGCAGAGGATCCAAGCAACAACTTTTTACCAAGTATCGGAAAATTATTCACCTACAGACCACCAAAAGGCGTAGGCGTCCGAGTTGATGACGGTTATGAAGAAGGTATGGATATTCCTATTTTTTATGATCCGATGATCTCAAAATTGATTACCTACGGAGAAAACAGAAATGAGGCAATATCAAGAATGCTTAGAGCCATAGAAGAATATGAAATCGATGGCCCTTCAACTACGCTTTCATTTGGTAAATTTGCTTTTAGTCACGATGCTTTTGTGAGTGGAAACTTTGACACTCATTTCGTCAAAAAACATTTTTCTCCAGAAAAATTGATTTCAGAAAATGAACTTGAAGCAAAAATAGCAGCAATGCTAACGGCTTATTTATTAGAAAATAAAAACATAATTCCTTCGGATTCAAATAATAATTCATCAGGATCTTCTTCAAACAAATCCAGATGGAAAGACCGAGCAAAATAATTACTTAATTCAAAACACGAACAATATGAAAAAACTATCCGTATTTACAATCATTGTTATGCTTTTGGGTTTCAGTTCTACAATTTCTTATTCTCAAGACCTTAGAAATGCTTCAGGTTCAAGAACTGGAAAAATTGAATCTGACGGAACAGTAAGAAATGAAAGTGGCTCTAAAATTGGTAAAATAGAATCTGATGGTTCTATCAGAAACTCCAGTGGTTCTAAAATTGGACAAATTGATTCAGATGGTTCAATCAGAAATTCAAGCGGTTCTAAAATTGGCAAATTTGATTCAGATGGATCAGTTAGAAATTCAAGCGGCTCTAAAATTGGACAGATTGACTCTGACGGTTCTATCAGAAATTCAAGCGGCTCTAAAATTGGAAGTGCCAGCGGCATTAAAAAACAATGGGCAGCTGTTACTTTCTTTTTCTACTAGAATATAATAGTAAAAAATAAAAAAAGCGACTTCAAAATTGAAGTCGCTTTTTTTATTTTTAGTTGACCAATTCGTAAGATTCAATCGGCGGACAAACACAAACCAAATTTTTATCACCGTAAGCGCCATCTACCCTACCGACTCTAGCCCAGAATTTGTTATTATGAACAAAAGGAAGAGGGAAAGCCGCCTTTTCTCTTGTATATGGTTTATCCCAATTACTATTTGTAATTTGAGTGAGTGTGTGCGGAGCATTTACTAAAACATTATTATCTGAACTAGCCATGCCATTTGCTATCTCATCAATTTCTTTTTTGATTTCCAATAATGCCTCACAGAATCTATCCAGTTCTCTTTTATCTTCAGATTCAGTTGGTTCAATCATTATAGTACCAGCAACTGGAAACGAAAGTGTTGGAGCATGGAATCCATAATCCATCAACCTTTTAGCGACATCTTCTGCCGAAATATTGTATTTTTTGAATTCACGTAAATCGATAATCAACTCATGAGCTGCACGTCCTTTTTCACCAGTGTAAAGAACTTCGTAAGCTGATTCCAATTTAGCTTTAATGTAATTTGCATTTAAAATAGCATACTCAGTTGATTTTCTACAACCTTCAGCTCCAAGCATTTTAATATAGGCATAAGAAATCAGAAGAATGGAAGCAGATCCCCAAGGAGCCGCAGAAACAGCATGAATTCCTTGTTCTCCACCAACAGCGTCTACCATTGCATGCTTTGGCAAAAACGGTTTTAATTTATCATTTACACAAATTGGACCCATGCCAGGCCCTCCACCACCGTGAGGAATGGCAAAAGTCTTGTGAAGATTTAAGTGACAAACATCGGCTCCAATCAATCCGGGTGAAGTTAATCCAACCTGAGCATTCATGTTGGCACCATCCATGTAAACCAAACCGCCATTTTGATGAATCATTTCACAAATATCTTTTATTGCAGTTTCAAATACACCATGAGTAGAAGGATAAGTAACCATCAAACAGGAAAGATTCTCTTTGTACTGCTCTGCTTTTGATTTTAAATCTTCAAAATTGATATTTCCCTTTTCGTCACAGGAAACTACAACCACTTGCATACCAGCCATAACTGCAGAAGCAGGATTAGTGCCATGAGCAGAAGAAGGAATTAAAGCTATATTTCTGTTATGATCCCCTCTTGAAAGGTGATAGGCTCTGATTGCCAACAAACCTGAATATTCTCCTTGAGCACCAGAATTAGACTGTAAAGAACAGGCTGTAAATCCGGTAATCTCACAAAGATAGGTTTCCAATTCAGAGATAATCTGTTTGTATCCTTCTGACTGATCTGCAGGAACAAATGGATGAAGAGCACTGAATTCATCCCAGGTTACAGGAATCAATTCGGTGGCAGCATTTAACTTCATCGTACATGAACCCAAGGAAATCATCGAATGGACAAGAGACAAATCCTTATTTTCCAAGCTTTTGATGTATCTCATCATAAGGCTTTCGGACTGATGTATATTAAAAACCTCTTGAGTTAAGTATTCAGATGTTCTAACTAAGCTATTTGGAAAAGAATAATTTTGTTCAAAAATGTTGTTGTACTTAGATTCTAATTCTTGAACTGACAAACAGGCCTTAGATTGATGCTTAGCAAAAATGCTTAACAATAATGCTATATCTTCAAGAGAGCTTGTCTCATCCATTGATATCTGTACAAATCTTTTGTAAGAATAATGTAGATTAACAGAAGATTCTAATGCTATTTTCCTGATAGATTCTTGATTTTCCTGGTTCAACAAGTCAACTTTCAACGTATCAAAAAAATGATTATTCAATTGATTGAAACCAAGAGATTTTAATTCTTGATTCAATACTTGTGTAAGTCTGTGAATTCTACTAGCTATGCCTTTAATTCCTTTTGGACCATGATAAATGGCATACATGGCAGCCATATTGGAAAGCAAAGCCTGAGCTGTACAAATATTTGATGTTGCCTTTTCTCTTCTGATATGTTGTTCACGAGTTTGTAGAGCCATTCTCAAAGCTCTGTTTCCATGAGTATCAACAGAAACTCCGATAATTCTACCTGGTATGTTTCTTACATGCTCCTCTTTAGTTGAAAAATAAGCAGCATGTGGTCCACCAAAACCCATAGGAACACCAAATCTTTGTGTATTTCCTAAAACCACATCAGCTCCCCATTCGCCTGGAGGTGTCAATAATGCCAAACTCATAATGTCAGAGGCTACAGCTACAAAAACTCCCTCTTTTTTCGCCGCATCTACAATAGAACTAAGATCTTCAACAGATCCATCCTCGGCAGGATATTGTAAAAGCACTCCGAATACATCTTGATTAAAGATCATTTCTTTAGGATCAGCAACTATAACTTTTATTCCAAGTGGTTCAGCACGAGTTATTAGAACATCTAGAGTATGAACAAAAACATTTTTCGACACCAAAAAATGTGTTGCTTGATAATCTTTGGCTCTTTTGTTTTTTAATCCATAAAACATAGTCATAGCCTCAGAAGCAGCTGTAGCCTCATCCAATAAAGATGCATTGGCTACCGGTAATCCTGTTAAATCACAGACCATGGTTTGAAAATTCAAAAGAGACTCTAACCTACCTTGCGCTATTTCAGCCTGATAAGGAGTATATTGTGTATACCAGCCTGGATTTTGAAATAAATTTCTAAGGATAACAGAAGGTGTTATTGTTCCATGGTAACCTTGCCCAATAAAATTTTTGTATAACTTATTTTTAGATGCGGTATTTTTCAACTCCATGAGATAATCAAACTCAGATAATGGTTCAGGTAGATTCATATCCCCTTTCATTCTTATCGAATCAGGGATAGTCTCATCTATCAGGGTCTCTAAAGAATCAACACCTATTGTTTTTAGCATCTCAATAAGTTCAGATTCATTAGGTCCAATATGTCTATTGACGAATTGATCGGGATGTTGAAATACAGACATTTTATTTAAAATTGAATTGTGATATGGAATATGAAGAAAAGCTTTTAAAATTCGTGCAAAATTACATTTTTGAATCTAATTTTTATCAAATAATTACATTTTAACAGAATTAGATTCTTAAAGTTTTGATTGAAGTGCCTGTTATGGGTATAAAGAATTCTATCTGTTTGAATAAATTGTATCCATCAAAAAATAAAACTATTCAACTTCCTCATAATCAATATAATCACTATCTGGTTTATTTTTCTGACCTTTTTTATTTTCAAGGTTGTCTAAACCATCATTTCTATGTTTTTCTTTTTGAATCTCTTGCACTCTTCTCATAAACTCAGACATATCAAATTCAGGATTTCGATTGAAAGAGCTGTAGGTCTTTACAATAAAAAAGGGTTTGATTAAAAATCGATAAATGAGGTAAGCAAAGAATAATAAAAATAAATATCTCATCTGAATTGTTTTATGTAAAATCAACAAAAAGCAAACCACTTAAAAATTTGAGACATTATGTCATTTGATTATCAATATGAGCATAATTACTGACATATATTCTACCGCTTAAAAATGAAATATCATCTGGAAAATCCTGCTGACCTTTAAAATCATTAAGTGTAGCTTTTAGCTTACTATTAAATTCCTTGACAGGCAACGTATGATTCTCCATGGCAAATTCCAAAACTCTTTTTTCATCGAAGAATTCGTTATTATCATTTTTGATATCAATTAAACCATCCGTATACAGAAGAAAAAAAGCATCATCATTTAGTTCGATTTCCCCCCATTCTACTTTCGGCAATTTTGTAAAAGCACCAAGAACAGTACAGCCCCTATCCAATCTCTTTACCTTTCCGGAGCTAATCATAATAGGAGGATTATGACCAGCGTTGATATAACGAAGGATTTTTTTGTATCGATGATAACGAGCTATAAAAAAAGTAATAAACCGTTCTCCTTTTGTCGTATTCAATACCTTTTCATTGAGTTGATTGGCAAAATCGGTGACAGATAAATGATTTTTATTTACCAGTGATTGGAGATTCGCTTGAAAATTTGACATGACTAATGCAGCAGCTATTCCTTTACCGGAAATATCAGCTATACAAAAAGCCAGTTCTTTGTTTCCAAGTTCAAAAAGATCATAATAATCTCCACCAACTCCCTCATGTGGTTGATACACTCCGTCGAATTCATAATTATTATTCAATGGCAGCTTGCCGGGAATTAACATATTTTGAACCTGAACGGCTAATTCCAGATCTCTTTTTAAACGTTCCTGCTCTAATTGTTTTTTAAAAAGCCTTTTGTTTTCTATAGCAACAGCAATGATATTGGAGATGGCTGATACATATCGAATAGGTTCATATACATCCTCCTCTGTTTCGTAGAAATCCTCCCCTATAAAAGTAAAAGCGATAGGGTATTTTTTATGGTAAACCGGAATAACAATAGAAAATTCTCTTAAAAAAGGATCATCCTTTTCCTCAATTTTAGCTGTTCTCTGAAATTTTGACAGATATTGGGCATCTTTAAAATGAAAAATAGATTTTTCAATTCCAGAAAAAGCCACACATTCCCACTTATCTTCAACTCTGGTAACAAATGCAAACTTTTTAATTCGCATTTCCCAACTTAAGGTATCCTTGAAAATTCTAAACAAATCATCAATTTTCAAATTGTCATTGATTGCCTGGGTTAATTCCAGCAATCGATTGATTTGAAGCTGTTGCAAGTAAAGTTTTTTTTCCAAAATATCTTTACTGGATAAGTTTTTTGATGATGCTTTTTGATTTGAATCCACTATTATTTGATCTTATATCCAACAAAAGTACTACTTTTTGTCATTTTCAAGCAAGAAATCACCCCTTAAAAGGCATAATATTCAAGAATCCCTTCTTTAATACTTCTGACCATTTTATTTATATCTGACTTGTTTTTGGGATTGAATTTATTTTCCTTTTTTGATATATTTTTATCAAAAACATATAACCACATCACTGGACAATCGAATTGTTTGAAAGATGATATATTCCTACAATAAATACCATCAGTATTGGTTTTAATGCAATCTCGTTCTAACATATTTGGACTATCTAATTGTCTGCTGACGGGCGTTAAATTAAATTTATTAAGCAATTTGTTTTGAATAATATTTGCCAATCGATATGAATTCTGAAAATCATCTCCAATAAAAAGTCTTAAAAGCTGCAATCGATCCACAAAATTTTTAAAATCTTCAGTTTTGAATGCTCCAGGCACAAATATCACCTGAAAATCATCCTTAGATTGATTGAAATATCTGGGATTTAAACTTAAACCAAATGCAATATCATAAGGCTGTTTAATAGAATCTCTCTGTATGTCCAATATGTCTACCTCAAAATTTTTGGATTTTAATTTTTTAGATAGCTTCTCCAATATCTCTATTTCATCATCTTCATCCACAAATACATTATCAAGAGAATAAAGGGCAATTTTTTTCAATGATTTGCTCTCTTCAATAATTTCTTGAATTGTGTCTTGATTCCACTTTTCCAACAAATCTTGATAATTCCACTTTTCAATTTTTCTAAGAAATCTTTCTTTTTCAGAGAGATTGATGACTAACTGAACTTTGTTTTTTTCTAAATCTGTTTGATTGTCATATAATTTAATCTCATTCGTTTTATCATCTATCCTAACCAATTCTTTCAAATTGCTGCTCTTAAAAAGATAATGCTTCATGGACCTGTCCATCCTCAAATCAAAATGTTGATAATCAACAGGATTATTCCATCTGCCACCCCAGACCCAACCCCTTTGATCAAACAATCCGGTAACAATGTCGTCAGTAACGGTTCCAGGTCGAGACAAATCGTAGAATGCATTTTTAGGCTCTACTGTCTTGGTATTACCAATATACTTTTCGTAGGGATTGAACAATGGATTGATGTCAATGGCAAGTCCAAATGCATGTGGAGAAAGTACATTAGACTGAGTAACATTTCTGTAATTAAACCCTGATGTATTATTGTCTGCCATAGATAGATTATCATTCCAACCTGTACTATCTTCATTAAGACCATACTTATTTACAGGTACTACCTTGTGAATCGGAAATTTTATTTTTTTCAATTCTTCAAATAAGAATTTAATATCATCACTGACCAATTTATTAACAATGATTATTCCTTGATGCAATTCCAAAGTGTCCACATTTCCAAATTTATCAAAACTATAGTATTGTACTTTCACACATACTAAACTATTGACAACGGAATCAGGTAATTTTTCTATTTTTTTTGAAATAATAGCAATATCAGTTGATACACCTATTGTATCCTTAAAATCACTATCAATAATAATTTGAGCATTTACAAGCTTGCCTGTAAAAAGCAATATACTGACAATAGATATCCTCAATTTTATTTTGCAAAAAAACATTTGTTATTCGTTTTATACTATTTAAATATTTCTTAATTTACTACCTTTGCCATAATTACTCTAACAAAAATAACACCCTTTATGAAAATAGCCATAATAGGAACCGGATATGTTGGTCTTGTAACTGGAACTTGTTTTGCAGAAACTGGAAATAATGTTGTATGCGTTGACATTAACGAGGACAAGGTGCGTGACATGCAAAATGGCATTGTTCCTATTTATGAACCAGAACTGGATCACCTTTTTGAAAGAAATACAAAGGCTGGCAGATTACATTTTACAACAAACCTTAAAGATGCTGTAGAACATTCCAAAATTATATTTTTAGCTTTACCAACACCTCCGGGCGAGGATGGATCAGCTGATTTATCTTACATCATGGGGGTTGCCAATGAATTGAGTCAAATTATTACTGATTACAAAGTCATAGTTGATAAGAGTACCGTGCCTGTAGGTACAGCTGAAAAAGTACATGCTATATTAGCCAAAAATTTAAGTGAAGATCTTTTTGATGTTGTTTCCAACCCTGAGTTTTTAAGGGAAGGTGTAGCTGTTGATGACTTTATGAAGCCAGATCGAGTTGTAATCGGCACCACATCATCAAGAGCTCAGGAACAGATGAAACAATTATATGAGCCTTTTGTCAGACAGGGTAATCCAATCTATTTTATGGATGAAAGATCAGCTGAAATGACAAAATACGCAGCGAACTCTTACCTTGCAACAAGAATATCCTTTATGAATGAAATTGCTAACCTTTGCGAGAAAGTTGGAGCAGATGTAGATGACGTAAGAAAAGGTATAGGATCGGATTTAAGAATCGGTAAAAGATTTTTGTTTCCAGGTGTGGGATATGGAGGAAGTTGCTTCCCAAAAGATGTAAAAGCACTTGCCAAAACAGCCGAAGAATACAACTATGATTTCAAAATTTTGAAATCTGTAATGAATGTAAATACCATTCAAAAAAACAGATTGGTAGAAAAGTTGAACAACTACTACGGAGATGATTTAAAAGGAAAAAAATTCGCCATATGGGGATTAGCTTTCAAACCGAATACTGATGATATCAGGGAAGCTCCCGCTTTGGAAATAATTGATGAATTACTCCAATCTGGCGCCATTGTCAATGCCTATGATCCTGAAGCAATGAATAATGTAAAACAAATTTATGGCGATAAAATTAATTTTGCCCTGGATCCATATGATGCCTTATCAAATGTTGATGCCTTGCTTATCATTACAGAATGGAATGTTTTTAGAACTCCAGATTTTGAAAAAATTTCTACTCTGCTAAAATCAAGAGTAATTTTTGACGGTCGCAACATTTTCAGTTTGGAACAAATGAAAGAATTAGGTTACTATTATGACAGCATTGGAAGAGCTGTCGTTCATCCATAAATAATTTTATTAATGAAAAGAGTATTGATAACCGGGGCAGCCGGTTTTTTGGGTTCACATCTTTGCGATAGATTTATTGCAGAGGGAATGCATGTCATCGGAATGGATAATTTGATTACCGGATCCTTAGACAACATTGAACATCTTTTTCCACTTGATAATTTTGAATTTTATCATCATGATGTTTCCAAATTTGTACATGTTCCAGGTGAAATAGATTATATACTTCACTTTGCTTCACCTGCAAGTCCTATAGATTACCTGAAAATGCCCATACAAACATTAAAAGTTGGCTCTTTGGGTACACACAATTTATTAGGTCTGGCAAGGGTTAAAAAAGCTAGAATTCTAGTTGCCTCAACTTCTGAGGTTTATGGCGACCCCTTAGTTCATCCTCAAAAGGAAGACTATTGGGGCAATGTAAATCCTATTGGCCCGAGGGGTGTTTATGACGAAGCTAAAAGATTTCAGGAAGCTATCACTATGGCCTATCATAATTTTCACGGCTTAGAAACAAGAATTGTGAGAATCTTTAATACTTATGGCCCAAGAATGAGAGTAGAAGACGGCAGAGCATTGCCTGCATTTTTCTCCCAAGCCATTAGAGATGAAGAAATAACGGTTTTT
>JBILRD010000256.1:0-4012 GCA_044372845.1 Saprospira sp.
AGTAGAAAAAGGATTTGGAAATAATCTTATAGGAGTCGCTTCTAGTTTATAATTATTACTTATGACTTTGCAATAACTATTATATTCCATTAAATTATTTAATCCCCAGCTGCTGTTTTTCCCATTCAGGTAAATTCCTTGATCAATGTAGTTACAACTCAGTCCGCTACTGTCCGGATCATTTATAACCCCAAGGAAAGGACTGGATTGATTTTGCCCAACATATATTTTTCGATCAGGGGCAAGTTTCAAACTGTATAAATTTTTTGAAGATGAAGTAAAAATATTAACTCGTGATTGTTGGATCATTGCCGAATCATTGGAGCTGATATCGTATTGGATGATTTTTGCTGAAACGCCAGCAGAAGGAGAAAGCCATTGACTTGCGTACAATTTTGTATTATCTGGCGAAAAAGACAAGCCATATAATCCAGAAGGATTTCCCAGTGAATTGTATCCTCCATTCTCCGGCAATGTGATAAGATTGGAAACTACACCAGTAGAATTATCAAAATCAAAGAGTTCGATATTTGGATTTACTAAGGTCACAACTGCTAATTTTGAGGAATTAGGAGAGGCTTTTATTTCTCCAACTGCATCAGCTGTTGAATTGTCAAAATGAACTTTACCAATAGCAGATATTACAGGCGAAGTGTTAATGCCAGAGGAAGTTATCAGAAAAGACAAAAATTGATTGGAATTATACTGATGCCCAATCAGCCAAATATCATTACCATTTGAATGTTGAACCGGAATAATCTTTTCAGTAACTGGGGCTAAGAAAAGCAGACTATCTTTAAACGAGAGTCCTCCCAAACCACCATTCAAAGTCATATCGACCTGATGAAAACGGTATCCATGTCCGGAAGATCCCTGGATTTCTGCAGTGATGATGTAATAAATCGAATCGAATCCAGGTTTTTGGATAATAGTTACCTGAGAAATCGTATTGCCATTTGAGATAAGATTCCCATTGGGCATGACAAGGTGATTTCTATTCCAGACAAAGGCAGAATTAGTGTAAAATAGAACCTGTCCGGAATTTTTATCAGAAATGCTGGCACAACCTTCAAATCCATTGATGGCCCCATCCGTCAATACAGTTGGCGTGCATCCATCATTAAAATCCAATCCGGCTCCGTTGCCAAAATACCATGTATTAGCTTCTTTTTGTCCATAGACAATGGTCCATGCAAGAACAAATGATGCTACTAATAGAATTTTTTTCATGGATATTTAACTTTTGAATTGGGTTATCTAAAGCTAATTCTGTTCTTATGGACAGATTTTATTATAGTCATAAACAGCTTCCTCAAATGTACAGGTTTGGTATTTAGGATTTGAAAAGTATTCTTTTTTGTATGGTTCACATTCAAACATAAATTTTCTGATGGATTTCACGGCCTTTAGTCCTTTGAGTCCCGATACCTCATAGACAGTTCCGTTTGGCATTCTAACGTGGCGAATATAAATGCCCTCTCTGGTTTCCCTCATCACTCCCTGTGCGTTGTAGGAACCGTCAAAATTTTCTTTTAACCTGTAACTTGTCTGAACATCATCAAAGACATCAACCGTAATTTTTCCGCTGACCATTCTTTTTCCATAGCGGTAATAGCCGTCTGGATTTTTTAAGCTCAAGGGCATTCTAAGATAAATAGCGCCATCTTGACAAAGAGTTTTGATTTCAGGGATATCTTTTTTCTTTAGTCGAATGGTGACATTTTCTTTATTGACATATTCAAGATCAACCATTTTTCCTTGTGCATTGGTATCGAAGAAGTTAATATGATTACAAGGAACAGAATCGTTTGCAGTGGTGATATAATAATTTTGGGTAAAAGATTCCGTAATGGAGAAAAGGATTAAAAATGCAACTGGGACTAGTTTATTCAGGGTGTTCATTTTCATTTTTTTACCTTACTTAAAATATTGTTATACTTTTTTCAATTATCGGATTATCAGTAATTTTTAGAGGTTTTCTGGCTTTTGAGTGCTCAATTTTACAAAATCTTTTTAAGATCAGACTATATTTTTATCGAATTATCTACCACTTGTAGAATACACAATTTACAACGATGTGTTGATGGTTTGGGTTTTGGTCGAATTATTATTAAAAAAATAATTGAGCTCCAGATTTAACTTAAGGAAATATCCAATTTAAGCAGGTTAAGTCCTATTTTGACAATAGCCAGTTAATGACTGCCTTTTTTTCTTTCTTGTATTTCGTCAAATGTTTTTTCATAGTCCTTAAATTCTGTACCTAAAAGTCTGTCCCAAATTCGAAAATGCACGCCATAATTTCCATTGAATTTACTGTGGTGCATGTTATGATGTGTACTTGAGGTCATCAACTTTCCAATACTTTTATTCCACCAACCCGGAAAAAATTCATAACCAAGGTGTGATTTTAAATTGTCTAAAAATCCCCAAACTTGTAATAGTCCCAATGCAGGAACATAGATTGGAAAAATCATGCTTAGAGGCAAAATCCAAAGGGTGAGTAGGAGAGCTTCTGCCCAATGAAATGAAAGAGATGTAAACGGATTTACATCTATACTATTGTGGTGTACTTTGTGTATGTATTTAAAAATTCTTGGATGATGCAAAAGTCGGTGTGTCCAATAAAACCAGGTATCATCCAATAATAAAAAAATGAAAAATCCACTAAAGGCGAAAAATCTTGGATACTCGTTGATATTCGTATATATTTTTGTGTAGCCCATTGATTTCATAAGGTAAATTACCACGATAAACAAAGTACTGACCATCAAAGTAAAAAGGCTGTTTATCAACTCTGATTTTATTTGTTTCGCATCAACACGCTCTTTTATTTGTATTCTCCAATTTTGAAATCGTTTTTTCAATAGCCTCCACAGCACTAAATACACAATTGCAATAATTCCATAGTTTATTAAAAATTGTCCTAATGCTATAGGTACTTGTTTTAAGATTTCTTGTAATGTTTCCATTTTAGTTTGTAGTTAGATGAAAAGCAAAGATCTATAAACAAAGTTTTTTTCTACTTCACAAATGTTACTTAATTGCTTGTTTTCTGATTCTGCTTAAACTTTGTGGTTTGATACCTAAATAGGAAGCAATGTATTGAAGAGGAATATTTTGAATGAAATGTGGTTGTTGGACGATCATTTTCTGGTAGCGTTGTTCCGCATTTAATATTGCCAGGTCATTGGCTCTTAATGTTGCTGATGAGATAGATTTTTCAAACAGGACTAAAAAAAAGTTTTTAAAAAATTCGCTCTTATCAACAAGTTGTTTGGCATCTATGTGTGAGATTTTTAATAATTCGCAATCAGTAATACATACAACATTTTCCGGGGATTTAGTTTGATAGATTAAAGATGAAAAGGATGTGATAAAACCATTTTGTGAACATAAAAAAGTTGTTTGTTCTTCTCCGTTTTCATCATAGTAAAACAGTCGCACAAAGCCTGAATTTATGAAATATAAAGAGCTGGGTATTTTGTCCTGCTCTTCCAAAACAGTATTTCTGCTTGCAGAAACAGGAATAAAACTTGCGTATAAATTGTCAATATCATCCTGGGTTGGGTTTCCATTCTTTGATATTTCCGCTAGTATATTATCGTAATTTGTAGTTTTCATTTTTGTCTACAGGATTTGTCTGTCAGGTTTTCGATAATGCAAAACAATTTTATTCTATTGGTTTTTCCGAAATATTTCATCGTTATTTTATGACGATGCTTTTATGCACTCGTTTTTGTTTTCAATATTCTATAAAGTTCTTCAATCTGATTTTTATTTTCTAATAGTTTAATTCCTGTAATACTTGCTTTTTTAGTGTTCCATAACTTTGGGATTGAGAACCTACCTTGAGAAATAGAATACATCCAAATTAAGTCTATAAAATTTACAAAAAGGTTTATTCTATAAAATAATAATGGTTTTTCAATTTTAAAGCCCATTTTATTCAATGTCCTGTCTTTAAAAAAATATGAAGTTCCTGTAATATTAACAGTTTTAGGAATTCTATTAT
>JBILRD010000257.1:0-3998 GCA_044372845.1 Saprospira sp.
CCCACGCTGGGATTTTCACTGGCAGGGATTCTATTTATTTAAAAATCCTATAAAATTGCCGGCAGGGTCCCGTTTATATGGAGGTGCATCCTATGACAACACCAGTTCGAATATACATAATCCAAATAATCCACCACAAACTGTCTGTTTTGGAGAAAACACAACGGATGAGATGTTTTTGGTTTATTTTCAATACTTAAACTATCAGGCAGGTGATGAATTGCTTGATTTGGACAGTTTAACAACTCCACCAAATCAAAGTCCGACAGCAGTTTTCAACGAGGCTAGCGGTGAACATTTCTTATTAGCCTACCCAAATCCTTTTGATCAACAAATCAATATCGAGTACTATATCGAAAATGAATCTGATGTACAGTTGCAGATCTTTGACATCAATGGTCGATTGGTCAAAAACGTTGTCAACAGTAACCTTCAACAAGGCAGACAAATGCTGAATTGGAATGGTCAAAATGACAGTGGCAACGATTTAGCCAATGGCTTGTATCTGGTTTATTTACGGGTTGGAGATAAGATAAGCAGCAAAAAAATACTGCTCAACAAATAGAAAACAAATTCAAAAGGGTTCTGCAAAATGTAGGGCCCTTTTTTTTTACCAATTAGAAAAGGCCTTATTAAAAACATCCTCGATAATCTGGGTGTAAATTTCTCTGACCAATTGATCTTCAACAGCTGACAAATCAGCATCTGCTGAAAAATCCGCAAAACGACTAAAGGATGGAGACCAATTTTTGATTTCTTGTTTACTGCTCTTATAATCGACATTCATGGTGATGCTTAATCTCTGTAAGGATACGGTTTGTCCTTCTCTTGGTGCTATAGGAGTTATCAGATAATTGACGATAGTTCCTGAAAATTCTATGTCACCTTCCTGATCCCTGTACTGAAGCTTTGTATCATTTAAAATACGCTGTTTTAATTGCTCTGAGAACTGCTGACCGATAGTAGGCGGTGCATTTGGAGCTTTTGTTTCGAACTGATCAACTGAAAATGTTTTTACTTCAGCACTTATATCATAAGCATTGAATCTAACCGTACAGGAAGAAAAGAAAAATACCAGGGTAATGAAAATGAAATATTTGTTCATGAGTACAAAATTTGTACAAATATAATAAAAACAAAAAGAGATTGCCTTATGAAAAGACAATCTCTTTAATGGAGCAGGAAACGAGACTCGAACTCGCGACCCCGACCTTGGCAAGGTCGTGCTCTACCAACTGAGCTATTCCTGCAAATGCAGTTAAGTAATGTGCCCGGGATGGGAATCGAACCCATACAGCCCTTTCAGGCTACAGGATTTTAAGTCCTGCGCGTCTACCTATTTCGCCACCCGGGCATTCAAAAAACTAAAACTGAAAAAAAAGAAGTTCATTTAGAACTTCAAAACCTTCAGAGCAGGAAACGAGACTCGAACTCGCGACCCCGACCTTGGCAAGGTCGTGCTCTACCAACTGAGCTATTCCTGCTTTAGACGCTCTTTTTAGCGTGGTGCAAATATACAGCCCTTTTTGAAAATTTCAAATAAGAGCCCCAAAAATTTACATTTCAAAAAAAGAAATCAACAAAAAACTTATTCTTCGATGTAAATTTTCAACTCATCAACATATTTTCTGGAATTGAAAAGAC
The DNA here is from genome assembly GCA_044372845.1 of Saprospira sp. Classification (GTDB taxonomy): domain Bacteria; phylum Bacteroidota; class Bacteroidia; order Chitinophagales; family Saprospiraceae; genus Saprospira. The sequence continues at coordinate 1,645 of JBILRD010000257.1, forward strand.
GGGGAACCTTGTGTTGCCCGCCAAATTTTCCTTTGGATTTTAACCATTGATGAAAGCTACCTTTGGAAACCTTTCTGATGATAAGTTGCTCCAGAGCAATACTCTTGAATCTCTTGGCTTCGTAATCCGAATTGATATTTTGGAGTTCCTGATCCAAAATTCTGCTAAACTCTGCCAAATTTTCTGGTTCTTTTTCAAATTCTATAACCCATTCATGTCCGCCTTTTCCATCAGTGAGATAAATAGGGCCAACGGTATATTCAGAAACCACAGCTGCTGTTTTTTCGCATGTAATGGCCAGAGCTTTGTCGGTATTTTCCACCATCACTTCTTCTCCAAAAACATTGATAAAATGTTTTGTACGTCCTGTAATCTGAATTTTATGCGGGTAAAGGGATGTAAACTTGACGGTATCGCCAAAGTCCCGAATTGGTGCTGATGACCAAAGCATAATTGGTATCCAGTTCCACCTCATCTATAGAAAGGATGGTCGGATTGGCATTTCCATATTCAGACATTGGCATAAATTCATAATATATACCATTGTCCAGCAACAACAACATTCCATTGTCCTGCTTGTCAAACTGCGCGGCAAAAAAACCTTCAGAGGCATTGTAAATCTCCCTGAACTGCACCTTATCCGACTGAAAAAAAGAATTGAACTGTTCTTTGTAAGGTAAAAAGCTGACACCACCATGCATGTACAATTCAAAATTTGGGAATACTTCAAGGATATTTTTCTTTCCTGTCAACTCCAATATTTTTCTGAATAAAACAATCGTCCAAGTAGGTACACCGCCGATGTTTGTCACATTTTCCTTAATGACTTCTTTGGCCATCAACTCGATTTTAGACTCCCAGTCATCCATCAGAGCTATTCCTAAAGAAGGTGTATGAAAATACCTGGCATAGAAAGGCATGTTTTTCAACATAATTGCCGACACATCGCCAATCGTGGTTTCGGGATATTCTTTGAAATTTTGAAGACTTCCACCCATAATCAAACCCTTAGCATTATTAAAAAGGGCTGTATCAGGATTGGAATGGTACCACAACGCCATCATATCATGACTGCCTTTATGGTGACAAAGATTTAGATTTTCAAGGGAAACAGGAATAAACTTACTTTTGTCATTGGTTGTTCCAGAAGATTTGGAAAACCAACTAATTTTTCCAGGCCAAAGGATATCTCGCTCTCCCAACATCATTCGATTGATGTAAGGCTTTAATTGCTCATAATCACTCACAGGAACAGCATTTTTAAAATCAACAGGACTCATTTTACTGCTATACCCATGATTTTTCCCCCATTCTGTATTTTTTGATTTTTCGATATGTGTATTCAGCCACATGTTTTGAACCGATGATGGATCTTTCATGTAGCGTTCCATAGTTTTAATTCTGGGTTTGAGCGCTAACCTTATTATCGAATTTAAAACCTTCATATACACACAATTATCAAAAATTAGAAAATAAAATTTCTAATTTATCCAAGCAAAATGATCAGATTCATATATCAAATTCCAATCTTAACAAATGACTGGAGAAATTTTTACCCAAGGTATCCACTCTCATAGAACGAGAAGCTCCGCCATCTAAGGCTTCATAGCACACAAAATTTAAAGACTCAATAGCATCCCATTCATAGCGGATGACCTCCCCTTTTATCAATCCTTTAAAATGAGATTTCACCAGATCTGCTGTCAAATGTCTCTTTAAAAATTCATAAGAATCGATATCCTTTGCCAAAACGCCAACATTACAAATGTCATTTTTATCCCCTGAACGGGCAGATGCAATGTCTATTAACTTTATTTTCATACTCCTAGTCTACTAAACGTCATAAGTTATCTCTACAGTTTGGCTGGTAGGCACAGAAGAGCAGGTAAGTATATAACCCTGCTCCACTTCTGAAGGATCCAGCGCCAGACATCTTTCCATTTTAACGGAACCACTGGTCACTTTGGCCATACAGGTGGAACAAGCACCACTCATGCAAGAAAATGGAGGATCTGCGCTGACTCTTATCAGACCTTCTAAAATAGTTTCTTTGGGTTGTAAAACTACTGAATAATTTCTACCGCTGATAGTTGCTGTTACAGTAGCACCTCCTGCTGAACTTTGCCCCATATCAGTTGCCGTCAAGAAAGCTTCACGATGGACATTTTTGGAGTCAATACCTTTATTTTTAAGAACTGATTCAACGGCATCCATCATTCCCAACGGACCGCATATAAAGAAGACCTCAGGTCTGCCATCCCCGGTTTGATTTTCATTGATGAATCTGGTCGTTTTTGAAGCATCAATTCTTCCTGTTTCTCCCTGCCACTGAACAATTTTTTTGGAGAACATCC
>JBILRD010000058.1:0-8765 GCA_044372845.1 Saprospira sp.
AAGATGATTGGCATAACTTTACGGCTTTGGGTACTCCCGAAGATCATCCGGCTCGAGATATGCAGGATACCTTCTATCTCAAAGATAGTAACAGTATGTTGTTGAGAACACATACCTCGCCTGTGCTGGTAAGAACAATGTTGAATCAGAAACCTCCCATCAGAATCATAGCACCAGGAAGAGTATACAGAAACGAAACGATTTCTGCCAGATCTCATTGCCAATTTCATCAGATTGAGGGTTTGTACATAGCTGAGAAAGTGAGTTTTGCCGATTTGAGACAGACGCTTTATTACTTTGCCCATGAAATGTTTGGAGCGACCAAAATCAGATTGAGACCTTCTTACTTTCCATTTACCGAGCCAAGTGCCGAAATGGATGTCTATCTGGGATTGGAAACGGAGAGAGACCAAAGGCTAACCAAAGGGACAGGATGGCTGGAAGTTTTGGGTTGTGGAATGGTAGATCCGGTCGTACTGGAAAACTGTGGAATAGATCCTGAGCAATACAGTGGTTTTGCTTTTGGAATTGGTATAGAGCGAATTGCGTTATTCAAATATCAAATTGATGATATCCGTTTGTTTTTTGAAAATGATCTTAGATTTTTAAGACAATTCAAGTCAGCCAGTGTATTTTAACTTCGTTTCAAATCGTTGAATTCCTTGAAGATATTGCCAACCTTTATTTGTGTTTTGCTGCTTGTTGTACACCTAAAGGCAGCATCCTTAAATGTTGTTTTTAACACAAAGGATAGTCTGAAACCGGATCATCCAAGCATCAATTTTTCAGAAATTTTCAAGGCTGATAGATCTAAGTCTTCAGCAACCATTACCAAAAATCAACTTACTGAGCTAAAGGAAGGAGATATATTGCTTAGAAAGGGATATGGATGGATCAGCGATCGTATTGCAGATTTGTTGGATGAAAAGTACAGGATTACCCACTGTGGCATAATATTGACAGAAGGGTACAAAGAGTTACATATCCTGCATTCTATTTCTAATGAGAAGGTTGATGGTGTGCTGATTGAACCTTTGAAAAAATACATTAGAGAAAGCCAACAGGGCTCCCTGATTGCAGTCAGACCAAATTATAACGAGGAAACCAAAACAAAAATTATTGAGTCAGCAAAAAGAATGCACGATAAAAAAATTCCTTTCGATCTTGCTTTCAATTGTGATGATGCTTCAAAAATGTATTGTGCTGAACTTTTTGCCAATGTATTCAAAGAGGTTTTAAATAGAGATGTTTTAGCTGAAAAAAAATCTGTTTTCGGATTGGAAGTTATCAGAATGAGTAACTTTTTAAATCTTTCTGAGTTTAAAATTCTCTTCAATCAATTTGAAAATAGCAATAACAGAGAATAAAAAGCGTTTTAAAGCAAACAATAATAACTGAATAGAATCAGTGTTTTTTAACTCAAAAAATCATAATTTTGCATTTACTCATCATTGTGATATATAGTACTATTAAGTAATTAAAAATCAATAAAATAAATATCCATGCAGTCTTCAGATATTCAGGCTTTGAACGAGCGCATACACCATGAAAGTGTTGTGGTCGACAGAATTTTAAATGAATCCTCTAAATTGATTGTCGGTCAAAGATATATGTTGGAAAGATTGATGATTGGTTTATTAGCCAAAGGTCATATTCTTTTGGAAGGGTTGCCCGGATTAGCAAAAACATTGGCTATCAATACGCTTTCCAGATCCATTGATGCTAAATTTCACAGAATTCAGTTTACTCCGGATTTATTGCCGGCGGATATCATTGGTACTATGATTTACAATCCTGCCTCTGGTGGTTTTATGGTTCGACGCGGTCCAGTTTTTGCTAATTTTATCCTGGCGGATGAGATCAACAGAGCTCCAGCCAAGGTTCAGTCAGCACTTTTGGAAGCCATGCAGGAAGGTCAGGTGACGATTGGTGATGAATCATACAAGCTGGAAGAGCCTTTTTTAGTTTTGGCGACACAGAACCCTATCGAACAAGAGGGTACATATCCGCTACCCGAAGCTCAGTCAGATCGTTTTATGCTCAAAGCAAAAATCGGTTATCCCAGCAAAGAGGAAGAACGTCAGATTATCCGACTCAACATGGAAGGACAATTCGCTGCAATCAAACCTGTTGCCAACATCAATGATATCATGAAGGCAAGGAAAACCGTTCGCGAGGTCTACATGGACGAAAGAATTGAAAAATACATCATCGATATCGTTTTTGCGAGCCGAGATCCAAAAGGACACAATCTTGGTTCCATTGCTGATTTAATCTCTTATGGAGCTTCTCCTCGCGCCAGTATCAATCTGGCTCTGGCATCCAAAGCTTATGCCTACATGCAAAGAAGAGGATTCGTCATCCCAGAGGATATCAGAGCCATCTGCGCCGATGTTTTGCGTCATCGTATTGGTCTTACCTATGAAGCTCAGGCAGAGAATATCAGCAGCGAGGATATCGTTGAAAAAATATTGAACACAGTTAAAGTTCCATAAATCGAAACCTAGTGGCGCTCAGCATCAAAGATATTTTACTCAAAGTTCGAAAAATAGAACTCAAAACGAAGGGTTTGTCAAGTATGGAATTTTCAGGTTCCTTCAAGACTTCCTTCAAAGGTAGAGGTATGTCTTTTAGTGAGGTAAGACCTTATCAATATGGAGATGATGTCAGAAATATCGACTGGAACGTCACTGCCAGAATAGGAGAGCCGCATATCAAGATTTTTGAAGAAGAACGGGAGCAGACTTTTATGTTACTGGTCGATGTGAGCGGATCCTCTTTTTTTGGAGCTAATGTTCAGACCAAAAATGAATTTATAGCAGAACTTGCAGCAACAATCGCTTTTTCGGCTATTAGTAATAACGACAAGGTTGGAGTGATTTTTTTTAGTGATAAAATCGAAAAATACTTAGCACCAAAGAAAGGGCATAACCATGTCTTGAGAATCATCAGAGACCTCTTGTTTTTGGAGCCTAAAAATAAAGGAACAGACATAGCCTTAGCTTTGAAATATCTGACCAATCTGACTAAAAGAAGATGTACTGCTTTTTTGATTTCCGATTTTTTAACAAAAGGATACGAAGCTGCTCTGAAGGTTTCGGCCAGCAGGCATGATCTTGTGGGAATTCATGTTTTTGATGTCAGAGAAACAGAATTGCCCGATGTTGGCCTTCTACCGGTTATTGATGCTGAAGGTGGTTCTATGCAATGGGTGGACAGCAGTTCTCCAATTATCCGGGAAAATTATAAAAAAAGATTTGAAGATAATCTGAAGTATTTTTCAGATACCTTTAATAAAATGGGAGCAGACAGCCTGAGCATGTCTACCAGCGATTCTTATGTCAAATCATTGAGAAAATTTTTTAAAGAACGATCCAGAGCATAAGCAGCCAATTCCATGCGAGTAAAGATTTTCTTCCTATTATTTCTTCTATTCAGTTTTCTCCAGTTGTGGAGTCAGGCAACGGTAAGCATCAAGCTGGAAAATAATACTGTGTTGATAGGTGATCAGCTGAAAGCTATGCTGATTGTCAATTATCCAAAAACAAGTGAGATCAGCCTGCCTTCTTTTAATTTGTATTGGAAAGGAGATAACATCGAAATTTTAAATATTTCAGATAAAATTGCTGAAGACGGTCCTGATGGACAGCAAATTATCAAACAAAATCTTAGTCTGGTTTTTTGGGATACAGGCACTTATGTTTTGCCCAAACTTCCTTTGAATATCAGTTCATCTGGTGTAACAGACAGTATTTACACAGAGGAATTGCTGGTAACAGTAAAATATCCACAAGGCCTTACCGGCGATAGCTCCTACATGGCGCCTATCAAGCCTATTTTAGCTGAATCAAAGAATATCTGGGATTATATCCTGGATTATCAGTATTTAATTTTTGCTTTTTTAGCATTTGTTTTATTGGTTACCCTTGTTTATCTGATTTTAAAATACAGAAAATCTGTTCAGCAGAAGAAGACTATACTTTCGCCAGAGTCTAAAGCCAAAAAAGCTTTGGAAGAATTGATATACCAGGATTTGATTTCTAAAGGTAAAGAGGCGCTGTACCATGAAAGGATTTCCTGGATCATGAGAGAGTATCTCTTTGACAGATTTCAACTAAAAACATTGGAATCGACGACCTCTGAAATCCATCAGATATTGTTGAGTTTTGATTTTGATGAAAAGCTTAAAAAAGAATTACTGGAAGTTTTGGAAACCGCTGATTTGGTAAAATTTGCCAAGGCTTCTCCACTTCCTGCCGCCCATCAATTTGCTTTAGATTTGGTCAATCGATGGATAGATGATGTTTTGAAACAATTGGAAGCGGAAAAGAAAAAAACGAAATAAATTATGTTTGGTATAGCTGACATTATTTTTGCAAATCCATGGTTTTTACTGTTGTTACCGGCAGTAATCCTGTTGTGGTATTTGCGTCAGCGAAAAAAATACCATGCAGAAGTCCTTTTGTCTTCAACGATGGGTTTTGAAGGTGTGAAAACTTTGAAGACCAGACTAAGACCCTTGTTGAATGTGCTTCAGCTTACAGCGATTACAGCTTTGATCCTTGCTTTGGCAAGACCTCAGTCAGTACTCAAAAAAGATAATATCAGCGGGGAAGGCATTGACATAATCTTGGCAATGGATGTCTCAACCAGTATGTTGGCGAAAGATTTTGAAGAAGATCGTCTGGATGCATCCCGCAGGGTGGCCATTTCATTTGTCGAAAAAAGAAAAAATGACAGAATCGGTATCGTTGTTTTTGGTGGAGAGAGTTTTACTCAGTGTCCATTAACAACGGACCATGGAATCGTCAAAGAATTTTTATCAAAATTGCAATGTGGATTGATTGCTGATGGAACAGCCATTGGAATGGGGCTTGCGAATGCCGTCAGAAGGTTGCAAAAAAGCGAGGCTAAAAGCAAAGTGGTTATCCTGTTAACCGATGGTGTAAACAATACCGGCTATGTAAGTCCTCAACAAGCTGCTGAAGCTGCCAAAAAATACGCTGTAAAAGTTTATACAGTCGGTGTTGGAACAATGGGCAAAGCTAAGGCACCTATTGCCAGAAAATCTAATGGAGGTTTTGTTTTCGGATTTGTAGACGTTGAGATTGACGAGGCCTTGATGACCAAAATTGCTGAATCTTCCGGAGGGCAGTATTTCAGAGCAACAGACATGCAGTCCCTGGAAAATGTCTATGAACAAATCGATAAAATGGAACGTACTAAAATTGATAAGAATACTTTGGTCAGATATCGGGAAGAATTTCATTGGTTTGTTTTGATATCTATTTTATCCATTTTGGCTTATTTGGTTTTGTCGAATACTGTTTTCAGAACGATAGTTCAATAATTTTATGTTTTAAAATTCCTTTATGGACTTTCAATATCCTTATTTGTTGTTACTCTTGCTCTTTGTGCCGATCTTGCTCCTTCTATTCAGAATAGCGAGCAGGCAAAATGTTGCCTTGAGAAATCGATTTGGAAATTGGGCAGTTTTTCAAAAACTAGTACCGGATTTTGATCCAAGAAAATCGAAAATCAAGTTCTATCTTATACTTACAGCTTTTATTTTTTTGGTCATTGCTATTGCCAATCCCAGAATAGGTACCAAAAGTAGAAAGGTAAAAAAGGATGGAATAGATATTTACATTGCTTTGGATATTTCCAGAAGTATGTGGGCCAGAGATGTCAACCCCAGAGGATTGGACCGTTTGGAAAAGTCTAGATTGATGGCGCTGAAGCTGATAGAAGAATTCAAAGGAAATCGTATAGGCCTTATCTTTTTTGCGGGAGATGCGTTTATTCAAATGCCTTTGACGCTTGATTATGCAGCGGCACAATTGTTTTTGAACGAAGGACTAGGCGATTTTGAAATCAATCAGGGAACAGCCCTGGATAAGGTGATAGAACTCTCCACTCAGTATGTCACAACATCGGTTATTGACGATAAACCGAAACAAAAAGCATTGCTCATCCTAAGTGATGGTGAAGACCATGAAAAAAAAGCAGTCAAGGCGGCCTCCAGTGCCAAATCAAAAGGAGTGCATATCTATTGTATTGGGGTGGGAGAGGAGTCGGGCAGTCCAATTCCTCTGGTGAGAGAAGAACAGGCAGGAACACATACTGATAAGAAAGGAAACATAGTTGAAACCAAAGCAGATAAAGCATGGTTGAAAAATATAGCATCCGCTGGAAATGGCAAATTTTTTGACGTAGAAGAGGGAAATCTGCTTGTTGCCAAACTAAAAAAAGAGTTTGAAAAAATTGAAAAAGAAGAGTACAATGAAGTGGCCTTTGATGAGTATCAGTCTTATTTTCAGCTTTTTATATTTTTAAGTTTAGTTTTGTTGATGATGGATTTTTTAACCACTTACAGGAATAAAAATCGAGTTCAAAAAAACACGCCAATTAAAAACGGAACTGATTTTTTGACAGAAAATGAAGCGGAGCCATTAAATACTGACAAAAATTCAGTTCAATCTTCAAATATTTAGTTTATGAAATTTGAATTTAAAATTGGAATTCTTTTCACTTTGATATTTGCTTGTCATGCTGAAGTTTTTTCTCAGGATGAGCATAGAGCTTTAATTCAGGGAAATGAATTCTACAACTCCAAAGATTTCGATCAGGCTAGTGCTGAATATGAGAAGGTGGTTCAGGTAAATAGAAACTCGGTGAAAGGTCAGTACAATCTGGGAAATTCAAGATTTCAAAAGAAGGAATATGAAAAGGCAGCAGAAAATTTTCAAGCAGCCATTACTAATGCTTCAGATGATAACATCAAAGCAAAGGCATTTCACAATTTAGGAAACAGCTATTTCAATTCCAAGAAATACAAAGAGGCCCTGGATGCCTATAAAAATTCTTTGAGGTTAAATCCTTCAGATGCAGAAACCAAGCATAATATGGCACAGACCTTGAGGATAATTAAACGTCAGGAACCGCCACCACCCCCACAGGATAATCAAAATAGTCCGCCGCCACCTCCAAAAGAGGACGAGCAATCAAAGGATGAAATTGACAGAATGATGGATATGATGGATGAAGAAGACAAAAAAACTCAGGAGAACAAAAAACAATCTCCTTCCAAAAGACGAAGACCAGAGAAAGACTGGTAATAAATAATTGATTGTTAAATTTTTAAATTAGGTTGCACCATGAAAAAGTTTCTTTTTGTAATGTGGAGTGTTGTAGCCATGATTGGATTTATCCAGGCTCAACCAGCATCAGAACCAGAGTTCATTGTAAAATTGAAGTATGATACTGTTGGTTTGAATGAAAATTTCCAGGTGGAATATCTGGTAAAGAATGCTCAGAATGTAAAGTTTTTAACACCGGATTTCAGAGATTTTCAAATAGTCTCCGGACCATTTCAAAGCAGTCAGTTCAGTATGGTCAATGGTACGACCAGCTCTTCAAGTTCCTATACTTTTATTCTGAAAGCCAAGGAAACAGGAATTTTTGTACTGCCTGCTCAGGAGATTCTGGTGAGTAACGATTCCTACAAATCTGATGAAAAAGAAATAGTAGTTTTGGATCAAGTACTGAGAAATGACGAACCTTATGGTGGAAATAATTTTGGATTCGAATTCAAAGGGGATATTTTCGATAGACTGAATAAACAACAGGATGAAATGATGAAAAGGAATCAGGATTTCTTCAATAATCCCGATGGCTTCTTTGGATTTCCTAAAATGTTTGATTTTAACGAGATGTTTAAAAATTTTGATCAATCATTCGAATTCAAAGTGCCACAGACTCCTCAACCACAAAAACCAAAAGAAAAAACATATAAATTGTAATTTCTCTAGGATTATCTCTAAATCTCACTCGAATGCGTTTGTTTTTCGCATTGACATGTCTCTTTTACTTTAGTTTTGATTTGTTGGCCCAGCAAGTTAGTTTTACCGCTGTTTGTGCCTACACGGAGGTATCTGTCGGAGAGCCTTTTGAGATTTCTTTCATAGTTGATAATACTGAAATTCGAGACATCAAATTCCCGGATTTTTTTAAAGCAGGATTCGAAAAGGCTGGCTACAATACCAGTTCTAGTTTTCAAAGTATAAATGGTAGGTCCTCCAGTTCTGAAAGCTATATCTTTACTTTAATCCCTCGTAAAACCGGTCAATTACTTATTGAACCTGCCAAGATCATCACTTCCAAGGGCAAGGTTTTATACAGCAAGCCAATCGTCCTCAATGCTGTTAAGGCTAAGACTACTAAAAATAAGACTAATGGTTCCTTCGATGAAACAAAGGTCTTGTTCAGACTAGTCCCATCCAAACAAACGGCTTTTGTCGGCGAGTCTATCCTGCTGGATTTTAAGATGTACACTCAGATTGACTTGATGAATATCGAACTTGTCAAAGAGCCTGATTTTGGAGATTTTTATGTTCATCCGATGCCATACATTGATCAGGGAACAAAAATCGAAATAGTAAACGGAAAACAATATGCCTCCAAAATCCTGTACAGAGTCAATGTTTTTCCCAAAAAAACAGGAATCCTGGAACTTGATCCTGCTGAAGTCGAAATTTATATGGGATCTGGCTCAGCTTTGAATCCCTTTGCCAGTTCCAAAGCGATCAGATTGCCGAGCGACAAACTTAAAATCGAAGTTAAATCCATCAAAAATGCCCCCAAGAGCTTCGGTGGCGCTATTGGTAATTTCAGGATGGAAACATTTATAGATAAAACGGAAATCAGCACAGACGAAGCGGTGAAAATCAAATTGATGATCAGTGGCATGGGCGATATCAAACAAA
>JBILRD010000130.1:0-5975 GCA_044372845.1 Saprospira sp.
GAGAAGGACAAAACGACGCTTTTGAGATTTTTCCACCAAAAATCAAAGAGGATCTCAGACAAAACGAAATGGGTTTGGGCGGAATAAAGGAATTTGATTACACCCTCAATCCACAGGAATTGGGAGAGATTATTCTTAAACCAAGTTTCAGTTATTTTGATGTCAATGCCAATAGATTCATCACATTGGATACCGTTTTTAAGGTCAAGGTGATTCAGGGAAAAAGAAAATTAGGTCCAAAAAAAATCAATCTGGAAGATGATCCATCTGAGAAAACACTTCAGTTTAGTTCCATAGACAAAATGACTGTCTGGAAAAAAAGTTCAAAACCACTCTTTGGTTCCGGATTATTCTGGTTCATCAGTTTGCTTCCTTTTTTACTTTTACTTTTGTTTTGGATGAGCCGAAAAATCTTTGAAAAAAGACTGGAAATAATCGCTGCGAAAAGAGAAAAATCAAAGGCGGAAAAAATGGCTTTGGCAAAACTCAAAGAAGCTGAAAAATTTATGAAACAGTCAAAATCGGCTGAGTTTTATGAGGCTATTTCGGATGCACTGAAGAATTATCTTTCAGCGAAATTTAGAATACCAAAAGGATCAGTAAACAAAGATGTATTAAAATTAAAATTGCAGGAATCTGGCTTTGAGGAATACCATATAATCGATTTTTTAAGCATTTTGCAGCAATCTGAAATAGCCTTGTTTGCCGCTAATACCAATATTGGAGCGATGGAAGAGACTTACAGGAAAGGGGAGGAGCTTTTGAATGTTTTTATCAACAAATTATCCTAATTGAAAAATCAACCTTTCATGCAAAAATTCCTCAATCATATCATTCTATTTCTCTTTTCAGGGATATTGCTTGCTCAAAGTCCGGGTCAAAATAGGGATTTTGAAAAAGCCAATGCAGAATATGAAAAGGGAAATTATCAGGAGGCAATTGCACTGTATGAATCTGCGTTGAATGGATCCAAAAAATCAGCAGAGGCCTTCAATAATCTGGGATTGGCCTATTATAAGTCGGGAGATCTGGGCAAAGCAGTCTTGAATTTTGAGAGAGCGCTGAGACAAAACGCTAATTACAAAAATGCTCAAAATAATCTCAGAGCGGCCAGGCAGCAAGTAGATACAAACATCAAAGCAAAATCTTTTTGGTTGTTCTCGGCCTGGAATTTTATTTCAAATGCCTTAAGTTCGATTTATTGGACTATTCTTTTTTGGATTTTTCTTTACGGCGCACTTTTTTTATTGATTTTTTGGTTTCTGACAAGATCCGTAAAAATGAAAAGAATTATTTTAAGAGCTACGATGGGCAGTTTTGCACTGTCTTTGCTTCTCTTTTTATTTGCCAGAACATCCTATCAAAACCTTTATGACGGCAGGCAGGCTATTGTTATTTCCACTAAGGTTGGACTTCGAAGCAGTCCGGATTTGAATGGGGAAGATTTGATCATTTTAAGTTCAGGAGTCAAGTTAAAAATCATAGAGGAAAAAACAGACTGGTCTAAGGTCAGACTTGAAAATAGGGCTGTTGGCTGGATACCTCGAAAATTAATTGAACGAATTTAATAGTACTCTTCTATAATAATTTCATATTTTTAGGGATTGTTATAATGATTTTCCAAACGCAATAATGAGAAACAAATACATCGCTGCAATCATTGCTTTTTTCTTTGGTTATCTGGGTGCACACAAATTCTATTTGGGCAAACATGGTCAGGGAATTCTTTATCTGATCTTTTTCTGTATCAGCTGGATTCCGGCATTGATTGACATGGTCATTTTACTGGCGATGAGCGATGATGATTTTGATGCCAAATACAATCTTTCTACCGAAGGCCTATTATTGCACAAGGAGAGGATGGAACTTGAACGTGAAAAGCTAAAAATTCAAAAGCTAAGATTGCAAAGGGAAAGAATAGAAGTAGAAAGAAAACTTCAGAATTATAAGAACACGGAACTGTCTTCTGGTCAGGCAGATGAATTATCCGCCTGGAATTCCCTTTTGGATCAGGGGCTCATCAGTAAGGAGGAGTATGAAGAGAAGCGTAAGATTATTTTAGGTTTGGATGATTATTAGTTTTTAACTTTTTTTCATCTTCCATCAAGGAACATAATTCAGATTATTTTTCCCCATTGATTTTCTCTAAATTTGCATAGGTTAAATAACCTAAAAAAAAATTAACACAAAGCCATCATTCCTAACCATAAAGATCAAATGAAAAGAATCTTATCAGCCATACAACCTACCGGGGAAATACATTTTGGAAATTATTTCGGAGCGGTCCAAAACTGGGTACAACTTCAGGAAAAATACCAATGTGTGTATGGAGTGGTAGATTATCATGCGATGACCATGCCTTATAATCCTCAAAAATTAAGAGAAAATACCTGGGATATGATCTTCAGTCTTTTGGCGATCGGTGTCAAGCCGGAGCATCTTTTCGTTCAGTCTTTGGTTCCGGAACATACGGAATTGGGCTGGATTTTTAATTGTTTTTGTTCTTATGGCGAATTGTCCAGGATGACTCAGTTCAAAGATAAAAGTGACCATGTAAAAGAAGGGGACAAGGATGCCTTTATTTCGGCTGGTTTATTTGATTATCCTGTCCTTCAGGCGGCTGATATTCTGATTTATAAAGCAGATTTTGTTCCGGTAGGAAAAGATCAGGAGCAGCATTTGGAACTGGCTAGAAATATTGCCACGCGTTTTAACAATACGGTTGGCAAAGAGTATTTTGTACTGCCCGAAGCACTTTTTACGGAGGCATTGAAAATCCGTTCACTTGCTGATCCCTATAAAAAAATGAGCAAGAGTTTGGGCGAAAAGCATTATATCTCTGTATTTGAAGAGGAAAAATCATTACGTAAAAAAGTTGGTTCGGCAGTTACTGATGCAGGGGACGAACAGACCATGGGAATTATGAGTCCTGGTGTTGAAAACCTCTTTGTTATGCTCAAGGCCTGTGGCAGAGAAGATCAGCACAGTGAGATGCTGGCCATGTACAAGGATCCCAATCAAAAATTATCTTACAAAGATTTGAAAGAAGCCGTTGCAGATGCGCTGTTCACGAAAACTCAGGAATTTATTCAAAAGAGAAATGATTTGCTACAGCACAAAAAAGATATTAAAAATCAAATCAAATACTCCTCTTCAGAGATCAGAAAAATTGCTCAGGAAACCTTAAAAGAGGTGAAGGAGCTTTGTGGACTTCAAAATGTAAAGTTTTAAAAGTTTTTGGACGGCTTTTTTGTTGATATCTCTTCCCATCCCAATTGCGAATCTGTCAAATATGAACTAGATTCGTTCAATAGAATATTATGAACTGAACCAATTCATTTAATTCTTAAATTTAAAGTCAAAAAAGCGATATTCATTCGTCCCTTATTTCTATTATTTTGGGGACAAAACAATATATTTTGGATTGAATCAAATTTAACTCAAACCAGACTTTTTATTGATTATCAATAGTTTGATATTAATAGAATCATGCATTAAATTTTATGTAAATAGAGAGTTTTAAATCCCCAACAAAAAATAAAATTAAAACTATGGAAAAACAAAATGACATAAAATTATTTGAAGAAAAGAAAGTCAGAACGATTTGGGTTGAAACAGATGAAAAATGGTTTTTTTCGATTATTGATGTAATAGCTGTTTTAACTGAAAGTCCCAACCCTAGAAAATACTGGAGTGTTCTAAAAACGAGGCTAAAGTCTGAAGGAAGTCAGTTGGCTACAAATTGTAGTCAACTGAAAATGCAATCTGCTGATGGTAAATTTTATAATACAGATGTAGCAGATACGGAACAGCTATTTCGTCTGATACAATCCATTCCTTCACCCAGAGCAGAGCCCTTCAAACTTTGGCTATCACAAATTGCCAGTGAACGATTAGACGAAATGCAAGACCCAGAATTAAGCATAGACAGGGCTTTAGAACAATATTTAATATTGGGCTATACAGAAAACTGGATAAACCAACGCCTAAAAAGCATAGAAATTCGCAAAGAGCTTACTGACGAATGGAAAAACCGCGGATTAAAAGGAGGTCAGCAATTTGCTACACTAACCGATATTATTACTAAAGCTTGGGCGGGCAAAACCACCAAAGAATACAAGGTTTTTAAAGGACTAAAAAAGGAAAATCTGCGGGACAATATGACCAATACAGAATTGATTTTGAATATGCTTGCAGAAGCTTCCACCAAAGATATTTCACAGGCAACTAACCCAAAAGATTTTGAAGAAAGTAAAAAAGTAGCAAAGCAAGGCGGCAATGTAGCCAAAGTAGCACTCAAAGAATTAGAATCTAAAACAGGGAAAAAAGTAGTAAGTCCACTCAATGCCAAATCGATTTTAGGAATTGGTAAACCCAAAAAGAAAAAAGATGAGTAAGAAATAATTTTTTCCTCTCTGACCTTCTGCCAAACTGACCATTTATGCTTATGAGTAGCTGGCGTAGCTAGGCACAAGGATTTGCTCAAAATCGGCTATACCGACCCTAATGCATCAATACGTATGAAAATGCAAGTTTGGAATATATCGGAATCCACAACCACACATATCGCCAAATCGCTCAGGAAACCTTAAAAGAGGTGAAGGAGCTTTGTGGACTTCAAAATGTAAAGTTCTAGTTTTGTAACTAATTTACTTATATAACAAGCTATAATAAGAAAGAGGCTGCTCCATGGGAACAGCCTCTTTGTTTTTTTCTCATTGACAGATGAGACAATAATTGAAAGACCTACACTTAATTGACCTATAAGAACTTTTTCGTTGAGACCTAAAAATTAAACGTGGATGTTTAATTGATGTATCAAAGATAAAACGCTTGTTTTTAATTTCCAAGTCTTTTTTTCACTTTTTTGATTATTTTTTAATTATTTTATCATTATTAACATGATTTTTAATTTCAAAAGCGGTTTATAGGTCTTTAAAACCTCGATATTATTTACAAATAACAGATTATCAATATATTATAAAACATAACTTTTTTGATTATAAAAATATAAAAAAATCGAATTATGAAAATTATTTGCATTGGAAGAAATTATGCAGCTCATGCCGCTGAATTAAACAACCCGATTCCCGAGACGCCACTTATTTTCATGAAGCCCGATACGGCGGTGTTGAAGGATGGAAAAGCATTTTATCATCCTGATTTTTCAAATGATATACACCATGAAATTGAACTGGTGCTTAGAATTTCAAAATCCGGGAAAAAAATTGAACCAGAGTTTACCCATAAATATTACGATCAAATCACGGTAGGTATTGACCTCACGGCCAGAGATCTGCAATCGAAATGCAAGGAAAAAGGTCATCCCTGGGAAATTGCCAAAGCCTTTGATCACTCGGCTGTCTTGGGAGAATTTATTCCTCTTTCCGAACTAAAAAATGAAAATGGTCACTACGATTTCAGTATGACAAAAAATGGACAGACCGTTCAAAAGGGTAATAGTTCGAACATGCTGACCAGTTTTGATCAGATGATTAGTTATGTTTCTCAATTTTTTACCCTACAGGTAGGAGATTTGATTTTCACCGGCACTCCCGAAGGTGTAAGCAAAATAGAGATAGGGGATGTCCTAGAAGGATTTATAGCTGACAGAAAATTACTACACTGCGAAGTAAAATAGTTTTATTTCCTGAGGTAGAGTTGTTCAAATTCCGACTTGAGTTTTACAAGATCCTTTTTGCCATTTTCTTCGGCTTTGGCGAAATCGAAATTTTTGAGAAGTATGCTGTCTCTTTTTTCGAAAGCTTCGATGATAGGGATTGCATATTTATTGACATCATCCAGGGCAAATCGATCATTGAAATGGTCCATCGTCAGGATGGCACTATTGATAGCCCTGTGAATATAATAGTAGGATTTGTTAAAATCTTGTTTTAGAAATTTTGCATGACCATCCTTTAAGTCTTTTTTAATTTCTGTTTCATTTTTGAAATAGATAAAGGCTAGCCAGTGCA